>JAABTZ010000361.1 GCA_011389605.1 Desulfobacteraceae bacterium | reverse complement strand
GTAACGCAGATATTGAACTTTTTACGGTTCCATCTGAATTCAAAAATAAAAAAAGCCCTGACCACCCCCAAAAGGGGATCAGGGCTTTTTAATTCAAAAAAACAAATTTTGGAAAAATTAAAGCTCCAGCCAGGAATCGGAATAAAGCTTGCGGCCAAAAATTACTTCCACTGTCTTTACATAATCAGCCAGTTCCTTGGGATGCTCACCTGCTTCGGTCTGCTCGTCCATGGCCTTGTGAATCACATCCACGATTTCAGGGTGTTTGCCCTTGGCAATGGCGGTTAGCTTCTCGTCGAGAGGATCGGAAATAACCGAATACATGCCATAGCGCTCCAGCATGACCATGTAGGTCTGGTTCAAAATGGGGCGCAGATGTACCGGGGGACCATTGGAAATATTGGACAGGCCGCAGGTGCTTTTGGCACCGGGTGCAATATCCTGAAGCATCATATAAAAGTTCATGAGGCTTACAAGCTGTTCCTGCTGAATATTTACCGGAGTGACAATTCCGTCCACCCAGATCTTTTCGTTTTCAATTCCTGCCTCATTGGCAGCATACAGCAATTCCACGCACAGCGCCGCGCGCTCGTTTTCATCTCTGGGAAGGCCTTCGGGGCCCCACATCAGGGCGATAAAATCAGCGTTGTACTCGGCTGCAATGGGGATCATTTTCTCATAACGCTCGGGCCGGCACATGATAGAATTGATCAAAGGCGGCTGGGCAGTTGGCTTGTAGACTTTCAGGCCTTCCGCGATTGCATCAATGTTGGAAGTATCAAGGGCCAGGGGCAGATCAGTGACTTCCTGGACTGTCTTGACCACCCAGGGCATAAGCTCAATTCCGTCTTTCTTGGCCGGGCCGAGGTTGATATCAATATAGTCCATCCCCTTTTCAATCTGGTCTTTGACTTCCTCCTGGATCGGCTTGGGATCCCGCTCTTTTAGAGCTTTGCCGATCTTTTTGGACATGACGTTTAAACTTTCGCCTATTAAAAGCATGGAGAACCTCCCTTTGATGGTTCGGCGACCGGCACGGTCTCATATGGCTTTTGTGCCGGCATCTTCGGTTATTGTCTCTGCTTCAGGAATGCCGGAAGATGCGGGGCTTCCCGCGGCCCTACTGTCACGGTCCAGTCCGGAAGCTCTTCTTCAATCTCACCGGCAATGGCAGCGGCATAACCGGGAATAATCAATTCTTTTTTCTTTACCTTGTCGTTAATACCGCATTTCTTTACAAACAGGCCCACATCGTCGCCGGCAAATTTACCGGCCGCCCATGCGGTCAGAACCGACAGGCCTTCGGTGTCTTTTACCAGGAGCCAGGCCGGAACCTTGCTGCCTTCAATCTCACCGGAGACAATAAAGTAGGTAAGTGCAAAGTTTGTGGTAATCAGTACCGGAGAATTTTCGTCCGGGTTGCCTATGGGGTAGATGTCTTCCACAACTGTCATGGGACGCTGCGGATCGGTGTAAATATTTAGCCGTTCAAGCAGCAGAGCAAACAAAGATTCACTTGCAAAGTCAGACATCACTGCGATTGCACCGTATTTTGCTATGAACATAGAGGCCAGAAGGGTTTCCATGTCAAGATTGGAAGCCATCTCACAGGGAAACACTATGGTGGGATATCCCACGGAACGGTTGCTCTTTTTCAGGGCAGCGCGCCTGATATTGACCTGATCTTCAAAGGCCTGCTTTACATCCCGGGAACCGGAATCAATAACAATTTTCTTAAATCCTTCATCCCGGAGTTTGTCGGTCATTTCCATGAGACCTTCAACCGAGTCTGCCTTTATGGTCAAAGGCAGATCGTTTTCCTTTGCCAGTGCGGAAAAGTCGTCAAAATTGTCCTTGGTGGCGGCATAAATAAGAGGCTGCTTGAACTTGCAGGAATCCACACCGGCTTTCATTACATCCAGATTCTCTGAGATCAGGATGAGGTTGAATTCCGAGGTTTCAGCAATTTTTTTGGCCTTGGCGGCAAAAGCATCCTTGTCGCCGTTGGCATCTTTTAAAGCTACCATTTCCGGGCGCAGATTAAAACCCACGCGCTCAAACTGAAATGCATTCCAGACCTTGAGTTTCTTATCCAGTTCCTTTTCATCCATGTCAGAACTGATCATGGCAGCAAGGGCTGTAGGATTATAAAAAGTCTTTTCGTGCCGATACTGAACGGTTTCCCCGCCCACGGTTCTTGCCCGGACCCCTTTGCCGATCTGAACCGGCAGAATCGGGGGAGCCGATGCTTCGGCCAGCTGCTCGCGTGCTTCGTCAGATACATACGGGCAGCTGTCGAGTTCGGCTTTTCCGGAAGCAAGGTTCATCGCAAAGGCAAGACACGTGGGAGCCCCGCATTCCTTGCAGTTGGTCTGCGGCAGCAGTTTAAATATCTGAATTCCGGTGAGTGCCATTTTTTTCTCCTCGCTTTTACTCTATCCAATCGTTAAATCAGAATCAAACCCGGGCCGGATCTTTCCGGCCCGGATTAGTTGTCTGCTGTCATCAACCCACTATGGATTCCAGCTTCAGGGCCGGATGATCCTTTTTCTTGAGAAATTCGATGACTTCCTCTTCCGTTGTGCCGACGGTCTCATCGGCGATCTTTTCAAAGAAATCCGGAACACCCAGTTCCTTTGCACGTGAGTCTATGCGATCCTTGATCTCTTCTTTGAGCATCTTGGGCATCCAGACAATCCTAAGCAAGCCGCCTTCCTCCATCTCCGGGGGGCCATCGCCGCGGACGAATTTGCGCTGAGTGATATTAAACTTTGAATGCCCCACAAAACCCGGGGATTTGGCCCCGCCGCCCATGACACCGGCAAGGGTGGTGAATTTCATGCCGCAGGGTGTATCTCCGGTATAATCCCGGCCCACTGTCATAATACCATTGCATGTCGGCAAAACGGCCGCGATGCACTCGCAGCAGCCACAGGTGGTCATGGGGTCATTTACGATGGAATAGAAGTTGTAACCTTCCACCGCACCCCGGGAGGCCTGCTTGACAAACTCGTTAACTCCCTTCCACTGGCCCAGGCGCGGATCAATGACCTCGCCCTTTTTGATGGGCTGGTTGGGGCCGGTGGGGTTGATCTCATAAGAGGCCTTGCAGTCCATCCAGTTGTATGCGCCGCACAGACCGGTCCGTTCCGGGGATACCGAGCATACGTGGTTGGGGGCAAAGGACTGGCAGAGGGTGCAGGAATAGTAAATTTCCACATCCTCATCCCTCATGTTTTCCACCCGCTCGTCGCGCTGCTTGTACTCGGCCCTGGCACGCTCGGTCATCTTATCCACGTCGGCCTTGTTGGTATACAGGGTCACCTGGACCTTGTCGAGCACCTTGCCAAAGTCCTGGTGCATCTTGGCATGGAGAACAACACCGATGTCTTTTAAGGTAAAGCCTTTTTCCACGGCCGCCTTGCTAATCCGGATCCAGGAAATGTCGCGCTGGCCGATATGCATCACGCCCTGGATATAGTTAACAAGGTGGTGAATCTGGCGTTCGAGAATGGGCTCAAAGTCGGCCTGGAACTCCCGGCCGGCGATCTGGACATAAATGCCAAGCGGCAGGGTGTCGCCTTCGCCAATATCCGAGATATCCTTGCCAACCACCTCGACCTTGCCGTCTTCGATTTCCTTCATGTCGGCCATTTTAACCAGCTCTGTGCACTGGGTCTTGCCGCCGCCCATCTGGGAGTGCAGGTCTTTTCCGCGCACGCGCTCGCCCTCGTAGGCCGGGCCGAAGGAACAGGGAATATCGATCTGGG
>JAABTZ010000360.1 GCA_011389605.1 Desulfobacteraceae bacterium | reverse complement strand
AGTATCAGCAAGGCCTGTTCGGAATATCGGGAAAGGGATTTGATCAGGGTCTCTACGCGCCCTTTGTCATGGAGTTGATCCAGGCGGCCGACAGTGGCGATGACCCGCTGTTTGACCTTTCCCTCGACTTTGGTGTTTTCAACGATTTGCAGGTACTGATACTTGCCGGATTTTTTTACTCTTGCGAACATGGGATCTCCTTTTTGGACACCCCATTATCTTTTTATAAATCCTATTTGTCAACAGAAATACGCAAATTCTGTGGCACTACCTTTTGGCGCTCAGAAAATTTCGGGTTTAATAAAAACAAGCACTTATCGTTTGAAATGGTGCAAAATTAGCTGTCAACTGTAAAAGAAAAGTTAAAGCAGCGGGCCGCCGGCAGTGAGGTACTGGTTTCTCACGCGGCTGCGGCCACTTTGCATCACGACCTGGACCGGGTAAAACAGATGGGATTGGTCCCGGCCGATGACCGCCGCCTGGCCCAGGCGGCAGCAGCGGGCACCCACACGGCTGTTGAACTCCAGGACGTGCAGCCGGGTCGTATTGCACAGATAATTGAAGGGCTTGGCGTTACCCTTGATTTTGAAATGGCTGCCTTTTGCGCCCAGGACCACGGCATGGCTCCCAAAGGCGTGTCCCACCTGGATTTCCGGCACAATTTGTTCCAGCAGATGCTCGATGACAATCCGGTTCCTGCAAGCCTGGTTTTTGCTGCAGATGCGGTGCCGGCTTCATTCAACCGTCTTGCCACCATGGCCAGGGATGCCCGACAGCTCAATGCCCGTGAGGTTTATGTTATGGACAGCGGCATGGCAGCCATGACCGGGGCTGCCCGGGATGTCCAGGCGCGCGGCCGAAAGACTGTGGCGATTCTGGATGTGGCTACTTCACACACGGTTGTAGCAGTGCTGCAGGGCGAGGAGGTGGCGGGTATGGTTGAATACCATACCCGGGACATCACCGTGGATCGCATCGAATCCCTGATCAGGGACCTGGCCGACGGGCGCATCAGCCACGGGCAGATCCTGGCCGAAGGCGGGCACGGGGCTTATCTGCGCAAAACTGTGGGATTTGACAGCATTGAGGCCATTATCGTCACCGGTCCCAGGCGTAGTCTGATGGCTGAAACCCGTCTGCCCATCCAATGGGGCGCCCCCTGGGGGGACAATATGATGACTGGAACTGTGGGGCTGCTGGAGGCCGTGCGGCGCAAAAAAGGCCTGGGACCGCTTTCGTACATCTGATGTTGGCGGCTGTGGGGGCAGGCCATGACTGCCGGCATTACCAGTGCCGCAGATCATGCCGGTAATGATAGAATCCCGGCCCGTACCAGGGGGGATAGTAGATCACTTCCTTTTCTGTTTGTTTGGGCCATAGAACGATTTCTTTTGCCGTGATCAGCGGATATCGGTACTGGATTTCATCCAGACGCTGCTGGGTTACACCTGTTAAAGTCCCGCCGATGGTGACTTCCCGGCCCTTTGAATAGATAATGGCGTCCAGGTATTTGTCGTAAATGGCCAGAAACCGGCCTTCGGATCGGTCTGAATCTTCCGGACGGCCATTGTAGGCCAATGATTTTTTCACGATTTCAATCTTTGTTCCTTCCGTGGTGTTTCGAAGCCCGGCAATTACACCGCCCCACAGCACGGTTTTTCCCTTGTGGGCTTCTGGTGACTCCAGAACCCCGGAAATTGTAACCGTGTTATCCGCCCGGCTTCTGAGTTCCGGGGATATCGCACTGGCACAGCCGGCCAGCGTCAGGAGAACTATGGGAATGACAAGGCTTTTCATGGCATTTATGGTTTTCATCTCAAAATCCCTTTTAATCAACTGATGGCTTAATTGAAATAATAATCATTGCATTGCGGAAATAAAACAGGAATACAGCAATCAGTTAAAAATAAGGGACAAAGCCCGGGGAAAAAGGAATAACCCGCTGAAAATGGGCGACTATCACTTGATTTTGTCAGAATTGTTGAATTTAAAATAAAAAGGGCGTCCTCAACACGAAACACCGGCGCCAGATTGAGCATCTTCGAAGCGGATGGGCTGCAACAGGTTGACAGGCACTGGATCCATGGAACCTGAGTCAGAAGCGCCCTTAGCCGCCTCGGCTCCTGTAGAATTTGTGGGCCATAATAAAGGCGGTGATGTTTTCCCGGCGGGCAGGGGGGTAGATGTCTGCCGGCGGACAGGCCATGGTTATTCCCTGTTCAAGGCAGGCATGCACCGCATCCTGGATCTGCTCTGGTGAGGCTTTGGCCAGCATGTCATAGCTGCCGCAGGTGGCAAACAGAGGGAAGCCCTGGGGCAGGTTTTGCATGGCTTGGACTGGATCGCATTTCTGGTCCACGCCTATTCCGTCTGCTCCAGTCTCGGCAAGCAGGTGCAAATAGCCTTCGGATCGTCCGGCCAGAGACAGGATATGGGGCACGCTTTTGTGCTCAAGAAGACGTTTGAGAGCCGGCAGGACCAAATTTTTGAAGGACTTGGGCGAGATGCTGGTTGCGCCGCCTTCTTCTATAATGATGTAATCGACCCCGGCCTGGGTGTAAGCAGCGCGAACACGGATCAGCAGCTCCGTGAGTTTATCCAGTACGGCCCCCATGATTTGTGGTTTTTTTAACACATTGACAAGCATTTGGTCAGGGTCCATGACTTGTCCGGCCAAGGTAAATGGTCCGGGCAGAAAGGCGCCTACTGCGCTTTGAGCAGCAGCCTGGTCCTTTATCTGCCTGATGGCTGAGGTGATGAGCGGAATCCTGCCCGCCTGGTCCACATTTGCCGGTAAATCGAAGTCCTCTGCTGTTTCGATCCAGCGCTCGCCAACGGTGGGATAAACGGGTACGCCCTCGGCTTCATCGTGATAGTTTACCGGGCAGCCGATGGTTTCAGCCTCAACATTCATGTCAAAGGGCACAACGGTGGCTTCAAAGCCCAGTTCCAGATTCATTAATGCCACTTGGGCCATACCCTGGGCGCTCTGTAACACTTGGTTAAAGTTCAGCCCTTTGGCCCACAGACTTTCCACGGACAAAAACGGTCCGGTCATGAAGATGGGAACGTTACCTTTTTGGCAGGCTTGCATTAGTTTTGTCAGCGAGTTCATGGTTGCCTTCCAGGGAGTCCGAACTCCCTATTCTCTTTTCTGATGATTCAACTTCCAAATAATTTTTTTGCTTATATTAACTTACCCATGGCCTCGGACTGTTATATTTAAGAACCGATCATATCTGTATTTGTCAAGGATAAAGATTTGATTCCATTTGAACAGAGACAGCTACTGAATCCGGATAACGCAGAAAGCCGGAAACAGCCTCCCAGTAAGCATCATTGCCATAGGTCCATCCAATATCATTGTGACCGCCGCCCCGGATGGCGACAAATTGTTTGGGTTCGGGCGCCATGGAAAAGAGGCGCTTTCCCATGTAGAAAGGCGTCACGCTGTCTTCGGTGCCGTGGATGATCAGCAACGGTGCTTTGAGTCGACCGATTTTGTCCAGATTGTTGAATTTGTTTCCGGCAAACAAGGCCAGGGGGCCGAAGCCGTGCTCCCGGGCCATTTCTTTGCCACTGGTCAGGGGTGTGACCAGGATGACCCCTGCCAGGGACCGGCCTCCGGCAATTTCCAAGGTCACGGTGCTGCCGATGGACCGGCCCAGCAAAAACACCTGATGCAGATCAAATCCCAGCTGTTCCGTGGCATACCGCAAAGCCGCCCGTCCGTCGGCATAAATGCCCTGCTCCGTGGGACGGCCCGTGCTTT
>JAABTZ010000359.1 GCA_011389605.1 Desulfobacteraceae bacterium | reverse complement strand
AGCGTACTTAGCCGTACGTGAAATTCTTCAGAAATCGCGCGTAACGCAGATATTGGACTTTTTACGGTTCCATCAAGAGCTGACAGACTATACAGGTATTTGGGGTTTTTTTCAAGGCACGGATGATTGAATGTCCTAGTGCCGTATTCAGAGGGCATGCCCCGGGCCTTGAAGGCCGGGCCTGCAGGGCTGTATACATCATGTTGTGCTTTTTTGAGATATCTCTCTCTACATATCGTATTGTAAGCGAAAAGTGAATATTTTGCTTGACATAACAATGATTTAAGGACAATGTGATTTTTACCTGTTATTAGAAAAAATCTAAATTTTACCTTAACCCATGCGGACGGCTATAGGTGAAAGGTTTGAAAACAGATCGCTCTGCCGGTTGCTTCAGTCATAAATTGTCCTGCCATTCGCTTGTTTCAGCACCGCCTTGCTTGTATTGCGGCCGTTTTCTCTCTTTATTTACTACTAAGAACACACCCAAAAAGCCTGTTTTTTCATTTCCGTTTGTTTCAACAACAACGGATTTTTCTGTGGATGCCTGTTTTTCTGCATTCCTGGACTCAAGTCAAATACAGACGAGACGCATATGATTTTCGGGAAAAAAAATCAACTGGTGGGATTGGACATAGGGTCTCGCTCCATAAAAGTGGCCGATGTGGTGGAGGCCAAAAAGGGATGGCATTTGAAGAAATTCGGCGCCATCGAACTTTCGCCCGGTGCCGTTGAAGACGGCATGATCAAGGATCCCCAGGTCCTTGCCGAAACTATCCGGGAACTGTTTCATCTCTACAATATCCGGCAAAACAATGTCGCCATTTCCATAGGCGGCTATTCCGTTATTGTCAAAAATATCACCATTCAGAGCATGCCGGAAGATCAGCTGTATGAATCCTTGAACTTTGAAGCCGAACAGTATATACCCTTTGACATAAATGATGTAAATCTTGACTTCCATGTGATAGGTGAAAGTGAGCACAACCCCAACCAGATGAATGTTATGCTGGTGGCCGCCAAAAAGGACATGATCGACGATTATATAAGTCTCATGGACCTGGCCGGTTTAAACCTGTGCATTATTGACATCGACGCTTTTGCCCTGCAAAACATCTACAGCCTCAATTATCCCCAAAGCAAGGAAAGCATAGCCTTAATCGATATAGGGGCCAGCAAGACATCCCTAAACATTTTAAGGGAGGGCACCTCCCAGTTTCTGCGCGACGTTTCTCTGGGGTGCAACCAGATAAACCAGAAAATAGCCTCTCTTGCAAACTGTTCCCTGGCAGAGGCAGAGGCATTGAAGTTTTCTGCCAGTCCGGAGCGGATTTCTTCAGACGACCTCAAAGAAATAGTATCGTCTGTGGTGTCTGACTGGTGCAACGAAATCCGCCGGGCCCTTGATTTCTTTTATTCCACCAACCCCGAAGACCAGATAAAACAGATCATGCTCAGCGGCGGCGGTTCCAATATCAAGGAATTCCGGGATCTGCTGGCGGCCCAGGCTTCGGCGGAAGTTGAGCTGATCAATCCCTTTGAAGGCTTTGAGATCAAAGGCGACCAGCTTGATTCAGGTTACCTGCAACAAATTGCACCCCAGGCGGCCATATGCATGGGGCTTGCCATCAGAAGAGTGGATGACAAATGATACGTATAAATCTATTACCGTTTCGCGTTGCCCGGACAAAGGAAAACATCCGCCGGCAGGTGTCTGTTTTTTTCCTTTCCATTGTTCTGCTTCTGGTGGTTTTGTTTGCCGTCGGAATGTATCTGGGCAGCCGGGTGGAAGCCCTGGAAACGAAATTGTCAAATCTGCGGCAGGATATTGCCCGGCACTCGGAAAAAGCCAGGCAGGTGGATATTTTAAAAAAAGAGCTGGCAGATCTGAAACAGAAAATCAGGATCATAGAAGAGCTCAAGGGCCACCGTAAAAAACCGCCCCAGATTCTGGCCGAAATCACCGAAAGGGTTGTTCCGGGCCGCATGCAGCTTCAGGAAATGTCTTATGACGGCACAAGCCTTACCTTAAAAGGCATTGCCATGGACAATGAAACCATAGCGGTTTTCATGAGCCGCCTGGAAAAATCTGATAAAATAGATGAAGTCAACCTGGAAAGCGCCAGGCAGGCCACCCAGTACGAGGTTGAAATGAAAAGCTTTGGAATCAAATGCAAGGTGGCCGATGTTATTGCTATTGCGGCTGTCAATGAAAAGGCTGAAAAATGAAGAAAAAGCGAACTTCCCGGGAAGGCCTGGAACCGTTGTTCAGGAAGATCTCTGAGCTTACAAAGCTTCAGCGGATCTTGATATGCGCCGCAGTGGTGGTCTTGCTGCTGGCTTTATTCGGCTTTTTTTCATACCTGCCGAAATATGAGCGCATGGACAAACTAAAGGCGGACATTAAGACATCAGAGCAGAAGCTTGCGGAAACCAAGCGCAAGGCCGCCCAATACGAGGCGGTCAAGGAAGAACACGACAAGGCCAGGGCAGGCTTTGAAATAGCAGCCAGGGCACTTCCGGACAAGGAGGAAATTCCTTCTCTGCTTACCGGCATATCCCAGGCAGGCAAGGCATCCGGGCTGAGCTTTATTTTATTTCAGCCCCAGAGTGACGTGATCAAGGATTTTTATGCGGAAATTCCCGTCAAGATGGAATTGTCCGGGGGCTATCATGATCTTGGAAGTTTTTACGACCGGATTGCCCGTCTTTCACGGATTGTAAATGTTAATGATTTTTCCGTAAAAGGCGACTCCGGAGATTCCGGCAATCCATTGAGGATTAATTGCACCGCTGTTACATACAAGTTCATAGATCAGCCCGCGGCTCAGGATAATACAGGTAAAAACCAGAAAAAAAAGAAAAGATAAAAATGATTTCAAATCGGAGTATAGGTATCGCGGTAATACTTTGTTTTCTGGTTCCCGGGCTTCTGGGGCTGGGCGGCAGGCCTGATGCACCGACGGAGCCAGGGGAACAAAAAAGCAAGTCTGTGAAAATCGAGCGCCCCCAAAAAGCCCCTGACCGGCAGGAGGCCGGATCTGAGCAGGCTGCGGCGGCTCCGGCTGAAATTCAGCAAACCCGGCCTGAAAGCGGTGAGGCCGCAACCGGGCAACCCGATGAAGTTAAGCCGGAGGCCCGGCAGACAGGCACAGGCGAGGAAATTCCGGCAGAAGCATACACGCCTGATGATGCAATAACCTCTGAAGAAGAGCTTGGCGATCTTATGCTAAGCGAACAGGAAGCATTGTTTGGCGACGAGGAAAGACTCTATACACGAAAAGGCAGGGTGGATCCTTTTGAGCCGTTTTTGCGCAGACCTGAGCCGGAAGCCGGCAGTGATGAGCAGGGCGAGGAAATAAGACGGCGAAAACCCCAGACTCCACTGGAGAGAATCGCTTTAAGCCAGTTAACGCTAACTGCCGTTTTGAGGATGTCGCCGGAAAAAGGCCCCATTGCAATGGTGGAAGATCCAACCGGCAAGGGCTATGTCGTAAAAAAGGGAACCTGGATAGGGGATCAGGGGGGACAGGTAAGCGAGATTCTGTCCGACCGGATCATTGTCCATGAAGAGTATAAAGATGTTTTCGGAAAAATCGCCGAGCGCGAAATCGAAAAGAAACTTCAGAAATAACCCGGAGAAAAAACATGCATAGTTGTCACGCAAACTCAAGGGTCATCCGGCGGATTTCTCTGATGATCGGCTTATTATTGTTATTTGCCGGCTGTGCGGCCATGCCCCCGGCCCAGCAAGAGCCGGAGCAAGCCGCTGTTTCAT
>JAABTZ010000358.1 GCA_011389605.1 Desulfobacteraceae bacterium | reverse complement strand
ACACTGCCGGCTCAATGCCCAATTTTTTAAGGGCTTTTAAGCCGCCAATGCCTAGCAGAACCTCCTGGGCAAGACGGATGGCCGCCTCACCCGGATACAGCCTGGAAGTAATCTCACGGATTTCCGGGGGATTTTCCGTAATATTGGTATCAAGAAGATACAGGGGCACCCGGCCCACCATTATCATCCAGACCTTGGCATGAATCTGACCCCCCGGGGCATCCACGGAAACAATGAGCTCATTTCCCTCCATATCTCTTGCCCGGTGTACCGGCAGATGGAAAATATCGGTTTCCGGATATTGTTCCTGCTGCCAGCCCTCATGATCCAGATACTGGTGGAAATACCCCTTGCGGTACAACAGGCCGACTGCCACCATGGGTACCTGCAGATCAGATGCCGCCTTCAGATGGTCCCCGGCAAGAACCCCCAGGCCTCCTGAAAAAAACGGCAGACTTTCATGGATACCAAACTCCATGGAGAAATAGGCCACCTGTCCCGGGGATCCATAGGAGGTCTGAGAATAGTCCACAGGCGTTTGAATCTCTTTTTCAAAAGCGTTCTGCACCCTGTCGAGATGGGCCAGAAAACCTTCATCCTGGAGGCCCTGCTCAAAACGCTGCTGGGAAATCATGGTAGCAAACGCCAGGGGATTGCGATTGGACTGCACCCAGAGCCTTGGCTCCACCCGCCTGAAAAGCTCAATGGCATCCAAACGCCAGGACCACCACATATTTCGGGCCAATTTTTCTAAAAATTCAAGTCGCTCGGGAATTTTTGGAAATACCTGATAGGTTTTCAAATGACTCATGGTTTCCTCTGCTGTTTTTCTTATTTTTTAATGAACACCTATCCGAGTTGTTTCAATACCCGGTACAACTCACTGACACCCCAAGCCTGTGCATCGCAGCCTTTCTGGGTGTGGGGGAAATCCCCGTCGGCAATCTCGGGCACGTGGCCCAGGCATCCTTGGTTAATCAGCCGGGTGCTGCTGGCAAGCCAGCTTTGCGCGGTTGCAACGCTGTTTTTCCCATAAACTTTTACCCAGGCCTCGCAAAATGACGGGAACACCCAGGTCCATGCAGTACCGTTATGATATGCAGGTTTTCGTACGGTGTCCTCATCTCCTGTGTAACTTCCCCTGTAGGGGTTGTAAGGATCTGCCAGCAGCTGACCATTATGCCATATCTCCAAAGGGTGTTCCAGAGCCTGATCTGCAAGGCTGCGAATGGCCCCGGGCACCAGCAGCCTGCTGCATGCAGCCAGCACTGACCTGCAGATTTGAGGATCGGTCACAGCATCCATGGTCAGGGCAAAAAGCTGATTTGGACGCAGCGCATCGTCGGCAGTTGCCTGGTCCGGCCCGGCGCCGGGATCACAATGAAGACAGTCTGACAAGTATCCAAGCTTTTTATCAACATAATAATAAATCATCGATTCAGCCACCCGCCGGGCACAATCTTTGAGATCCATCACAAAACCGGTTTTTTCCAAAGGGGCAAGGTCTGATATAAACTCCAGGCCGGCATGCCACAGGGCCTGAATTTCAACAGGATAGCCCTGCCTGGGAGTGGCTGCCGGAAAATTTGTGTCCATCCATGTAAAATGAGCCGGGCTGAATATCAGTCCCGTATCCGGATTCATGCGTATACCGTTTGGCGTGCCGTTGATATACCCGGCCACAATGGAAAACAGAATTGCGCGCAGGCTGCGGCCTTCAAACTCTGAATCAAGAAAATCAATAGACTCAAGCTTTGCGGCCAGATCCCTGCATGCGATAACAAACCACAGAGGCGCATCAGAAGTGTCCCGGTTGCGGGCATCGTGGCCGTGGATCATATTGGGAAGAGTCCCGCCCTGCTCGTATTGACCAAACATCCTTAAAATGGCTTCAGCCCTTTCACAGTCGCCGGCGGCAATAAGAGCCCTGCAGAAAATCAAAGAATCCCTGCCCCAGTCAAGGAACCACGGATATCCGGCGATTACTGAAACATATGGATGCCTTTTTACAACGTAATGCTCCATTGCCTGTGCCATGCCATCCAAAACCGGAAGAAAGGCAGGCGGCTTTTCATTTACGGCCGGCAAATCCCCTGCCTGCCGCGCGGGCGCCTCTTCCGGAAATTCCATGGACGCCTCCAGCATTACTGAGTCCCCCCCGGACAGCCGGCAGTTGAAATAGCCCGGGCTGAATAAATCCGAATTTGGATCCAGGCCCCGTTCGGCCTCCATGGGCCGATATTCCATGTACTGCCACTCCGGTTCCGATATAAATTCAACACCAGGCATGCTCACCCGGATGCCATGGGCGGGATCGGGCCGGAAGAAAAAGCCGTTTTCACGTACTTGCACGGCTGCCGGCCATGCATGCTCCGGTCCGGTGTAAGCCTTTGTTGTTTCGTGAAAGCTGCGATTTTCCAGGTCCGGCCGGAGAATCATCTTCACAGGAGACCTGCCTGCAAGCATGCCGGCATAACCGACCGTTGCGGGCCGGGAGAAATGCAGTCGCACCCGGTTTTCACCGGAAGTCATTTCCGTTTTTACAAAAAATCTTACGTGCTTTCCCAGGCCTGTGGGAATCCTGTATTGCCAGCAGGCCCCGGAGTTGTAGGTGTAGAGAAATTTACGAAGACAGTCGGTACGCACAGCCTGGGTATAGTCCTGGTATACCAGCCAGATCCTGCAGCGCGTTAGCATAATCCAACGGTCCACAGGCGTGTTCTCGTCAAGATTTGCAGCAAGAAGTGCATCATAGCGCGAGCGCATTCGCCGCGCATAAGTCGACGCCCTCATCATTGCCCCCCTGCCGTTTGCAGCCAGAAACATAAAGGGCCGGTCTATAAGCTGCCGGCGCTCTATTTCCATGCGAACGCAAACACGATCAAGAGGTGCAAGATACAGCAGGTTTCCCGTCCCGGCCATGCTCTTGCCGTCAGGATACAGGACAATATGAAGCCTGGCCTCCTGATGATCTTCAGGCGCCGGCCCGGGCGGAATAAGCACAAAATAAGATCCGTCTGCGCAAGATCCTGCATAGCGGCTGCAAACCACCCGTCCGGCCTTACGCAGCTGCACCCGGAAATCCGAGCCTGCCCTCACCAGAAGAAAATGCCCGGGCGGTATCATAACCTGACGCCTTGCATCTTCAGGCCAATGCCAGATTACAGCCCTGGACTCATCGCTTTGCGAATTCATTTCCCGCAGGAAAGCCTCTGGATCCTGGCACAGCCTTCTTGCTGCATCATCGGGATCAAAATCACTTACATGGCAAACTCCCCGATACCATACAAACACATCCATGGCTGCCGCCCGCATCTGCTGCTGGATGCTGAAGGCCGGGCTCCGGTCCCTGCCCTCTTCAAAGGCCCTGACACAATCAAGGTCTCCGGGCTCTGCGCTCAGGCAGACCGCCTGTCCGGGGGCAAGTACAAACTGCCTGCTTTCAGCATCCTTTTGAGCCCAAAGCTGCTTTCCGGAAATCAGATCCAGAAAAAACCCATTATCCATGGGCTCAAGAGCCGACTCCCATCGGGCTGTGACTTCATTGACTGCGTCCAGATTTATAACCACCACCAGCCTGTTTTCATATCATCCGGTATGCCTGAGAAGGCCCACGAAATTGCCATCGGCTGTCATGATAAACCGCTGGACGGCCCTGGCAGTAAATGCAGGATGGGTCTTTAAAATGGCTGTGAGCCTTGCTATATGGTCCACCTGGTTTTCAGCAGCACCCCAGTTTAGGGCAGATGCATTGTGGACATTTATTTTTTCAGTTGCAAACCATTCCACGCCGTTTGCAAA
>JAABTZ010000621.1 GCA_011389605.1 Desulfobacteraceae bacterium | reverse complement strand
CAGAACATAGCCCGGCTGCTGGACAAAAACGGCATTATGATATCCCAGTCCGAGTCGCCGTTTTACGACACGAAAATCCAGCGTTCCATGTTTTCCAATCAGCGGCCCTTTTTTAAAAAAATCCACATGTATACGTTCCCAATGCTTACCTATCCAGGTGGGTTTTGGAGTTTTGGGTTTGCCTCAAACGGTCCCTGCCCGGTGAAGGATTTTGACCCAAAGCGGGTGAGTGCATCCGGGATTGAAATGCAGTATTACAATCCAATGATTCACCGGGCCGCGTTTGCCCTGCCCTGCTTTGTAAGCAGCAGCCTTGCAGGGCTTATCGACCCGGCGCCCTTATTATAAACCCTTGATGGTGTCATAAAAACAGGAGGATGCCATGAGTATTAATACCGTAAAAAAAATCGACAACATGGTTAAAGTCAACACGGTTTTAATCAGTGTCTCGGACAAGACCGGGCTTGAGGATTTTATCCCCGGCCTTGTAAAGGCCAACCCAAACATAAGAATCCTTTCAACCGGGGGCACTTATAAGCATATTGAAAAAATCCTCGGCAAAAAGGCTGAAAAAGTTCTCACCCAGGTATCCGAATACACCGGGCAGCCCGAAACCCAGGGCGGCCTGGTTAAAACCCTTGATTTTAAAATCTATCTGGGCCTGCTCACAGAAACCCACAACAAGGATCACCAGGCGGATCTCAAGCGCACTGGTGCTGTTGCCGTAAACATGGTTATTGTAAACCTTTACCCGTTTGAGCAGACAATTCAGACCCCGGAGGTGACCCCGGAAAAAGCCCGGGGAAACATTGACATCGGCGGGCCGTGCATGATAAGGGCTGCGGCCAAAAACTTCATACGGGTGGCATCTGTAGTGGATCCGGCAGATTATTCATTAATTCTTGAAGAGCTTGAATCCATGGAATCCATGACCACCCTGGAGACCCGGGTGGAGCTGGCAAAAAAGGCATTTTCCCACACCGCAGCCTATGATCTTGCCATTGCCAATTACCTTCGCGCAACCTCCTTTGTCGATATTCAGGGAGCATATGACCAAATTCTGTAAATAAACACGGAGAGACAAGATATGGCAGACGA
>JAABTZ010000357.1 GCA_011389605.1 Desulfobacteraceae bacterium | reverse complement strand
CATGGACGATCACTTCACGCCGCAGATGGAAATATCCTTTGTGGACGGAGACAGCCGCCAGACACTGTTTTACAAAAAAGTGGACTGGGTTATCGAAGGTGTTAGAAAAGGTCTTCGATACGGGGAAAACCCCGGCCAGGAAGCCGCCCTTTACAGGCTTGAAAACGGCAACCTGGTGCTGGGCCAAACCCGCACCATCGCACCGGGACAATACCTGGCCTCTGATATCGAGCTGCTGCAGTCCGGCAAGCACCCCGGCAAAACCAACCTCACGGATGCAGACAACGCTTTAAACATCCTGCGCTACTTTACAGACACTCCGTGCGCCATTATCGTCAAGCACAATAATCCCTGCGGGGCCGCCATATCAGGCACCCTGGCAGATGCTTATGAAAAGGCCTACATGGCCGACCGGGTGGCGGCATTCGGCGGCTGCATTGCCGTCAACCGGGCCCTGGACAAGCAGACTGCAGAGGCTGTTGCCACCCAGTATGCAGAAGTGATCGTGGCACCGGAGTATGAAGAGGGCGTAACCGATATACTGGCCGGGCGCAAGAACCTGCGGGTGATCAAGATAGAAAACATCGAGCGACTCCAGTCCTTTGTGGGGCAGAAGGTGGTGGAGTTTAAAAACTTGATTGACGGCGGGATAATCGCCCAGTGGTCATTTGTGCCCGAAGCCCGCAATGATGCGGATTTTAAACTTGCTGACTGCCAATACAAGGGAGAGGTATACAAAATCAACCGCCCTCCCACAAAACAGGAGCTGGCAGATATCCGCTTTGGGTGGCTGCTTGAATCCGGGGTAACATCAAACTCCGTGCTTTACGTAAAAGACGGGGTCTCGGTTGGAATCGGTACAGGCGAGCAGGACCGGGTCGGTGTTGCTGAAATCGCCCGGGACAAGGCATACAGAAAGCTTGCTGACCGCTATTGCTTTGAACAGCACCAGATGCCTTACAAGGAGCTTGCAGACGGGGATAAGAAGTATGCAATAAATGAGCGGGTAAAGGCTGAAAAAGGCGGGCTTATCGGCGCAACCATGGTCAGCGACGCGTTTTTTCCGTTCCGCGACGGCGTTGATGTGGGCTTAAACGAGGGAATAACCGCTGTTGTGCATCCGGGCGGGTCGTTAAATGATTACCAGTCCATTGAGGCCTGCAATGAGCATAATGCCACCATGGTGCTCACAGGCCAGCGAAGCTTCAAGCACTAGGCTGACGGAAGTGAAAGGATCAATATCTGCGTTGCGCTGCATCCCTTGTCATCTCACGTACGAAAAGTACTCTCGATAACTCGGGATTTGCGCGCCTTGATCTTGATCCTTTCACTTCGTCAGCCGGAAGACTTATCAGGAAAAAGATAAATTGACAGAAAATAACCAGGGCGGGCACACAGGTCCGCCCCTACGGTTATCGGGGGTGGGCATGCGGGTTTGTCCCTATGGTTCTTCGTCGGGGTCGGGATCGGGCTGGCTCCAGTCGCAGGTGTAGGCAAGCTCGTCGATCCAGGTTTTGTCCCATAGCTTTACGCGGGTGCAGTAGGCGGCGCGGCCGATCAGATGTGCGGCAACCGGGGCGGTTAGAAGAAGAAACATGATTGCGGCAAAAGCGCGCAGTGTGGTGCTGAAATTCATATAAAAAAATGCCAGGGACAAAAAAATCAGGCCCGAGCCCAGGGCACCTGCCTTGGTGGCCGCGTGCATGCGGATGATTGTATCGGGCAGCCGCAGCATGCCCAAAGAGGCAATAAAGCAAAAAAGCCCGCCTGCTATCATTAAAAACGCTGTAATGATCTCAAGCATTACTACAGCTCCTCTTCCCCGGCATCGACTCCGCCCCGGCGGGCCAGGCGCTCCCTGAAACGGGCCAGGGCCACGGTGCCCAGAAACGCGATCAAGGCATAGGCAATTGCCACGTCCATAAACGCCTTCTGCCCTGTATAAACAGACAGGGCCGCCAGGGTGGCCACTATAAGCACGGAGATAAGATCCAGGGCCACTATCCGGTCTGCCTGGGTCGGCCCCATAAACATCCGCACAAAGGCAAGCAGGATTGCCAGGGCCAGCAGCACCAGCGTGATTTCAGAAGCGGTTTTTACAATAAGGCTTTCCGGGACCATCAGCGCACCGCCTCAAGAACGCGTTTTTCGATTTTTTCCTTGATCTCCCGGCGGGCGGTTTCAACGTCATCTAAAAACATCATGTGCACATAGAGCATTTTGCGATCCTTTGAAACATCCAGGCTCAGGGTTCCCGGGGTCAGGGAAATAATGTTGGCCACCAGCATGATCTCAAAATCAGTTTTTGCATCCAGGGGAATGCCTATGACCGCCGGCTTGCTGAAATGGCGGGGTGTAATGACATCCCAGAGCACCCGGAAATTTGAAACCAGCAGAAGCCAGACAAAAGTAATCGCCAGCCTGGCAATATTTACAACCTTTGAAAAATAGCCTGAAGGGCCGTAAAGGGGCCGGGTAATCCACAAGGCCGCATACCCGATGGCAAAGCCGGAAATAAAACCTGCCACGTTAAGCTGTTCCATGATCACGGCAAAACCCGCTGCAAGAAACAGGTTTATTACAAACAGATTGCTCATCTTCCCCCTCCTGTCACAGCATTGACATAAATCCCGGGATTAAGCAGCTCATGGGCGGCCTGGCTTGCAAGTGAGATAAAGGGCC
>JAABTZ010000356.1 GCA_011389605.1 Desulfobacteraceae bacterium | reverse complement strand
CAGTTTTAAGACTTTCTACGGCGCCATCAATCAGTAGCCGATCACCGAAGGGTCATACAAATCAGGAAAATAATAAGGAAGAACATGAAGCGGCAGCCCGATTGCAAGGGGCGCCCTGTGGGATTCGGAGACAAGCAGCCCTTCATCCACAAGGGCTGCCACAATGCGGCGGGCATTTCTCTGGCTCATATTTAAAATCTCGCCTGCCCTGCCCCTGGCAATCTGGCCGCGCATGAAAACTGCGCGCAAAAGCTTAGATGATTCAGGACGAAGGGGATTTTCTGAGGCCTTGGACCGCATGTCTACGTACCAGTCAATTCTTGCCTCTATCTGATCGAGGCCAAGCAGATTTTCCATAAACCCGATCTGATCAAGGCAGACTCCAAGGAAAAATTCGCAGAAATCAACCAGCAGTTCCTGGCCAAACTGCAGGCAGCCCCTTTTTTCTTCAGGCGAGTCAGTGGCCCAAAGCTCCATCATATAGCGCTGTTTCTGCCGGGACAGCCCCCTGGACAGGGACCATAGATTGCTTTGATTTGTGCCGGCGCGTGCAAGGAAGAGATTGGAAAAAAGCCTGGCCACCCTTCCGTTTCCGTCCCTGAACGGATGAAGCCAGGTCAGTCTGTGATGACTTGCTGCCATGGCAATCAGGCGCTCATCTCCGTGAAACCGGTCCGGGTTATAGTTTTCTTCAAATTCCTTCATAAAGGAAGAAAGACTGTCAAATCCCGGACCGTGGGCAGTGCGCCCGTCAACTGAAACATTTACATCCCGCAGCATGCCGGGATTAACCGGGATATCTGAAAATCCCTCCGGGGTATGTGAAAAGCGGTGCTCTTTGGCAAGACGGTCATAAAACGCCCGGTGAAGTTCAGACAAAAACTGAAATGAACAGATATTTAAAGGCTGTTTTTTCTGCACTGCCGCCATAAATTCTTTTTCCGTTTCCACATGGGCGGCGCACAGCTGCTGGGCGTATTTTTTTTCAGGATCATCCTGGAATTTTTTCTGAAGGGCCATCTGGATATCGGGAATCGTTGTTTTATGGCCCTCAATAAGATTGCTGTAATAACTGTTTATAAGACGAAGGTGCTGGCCAAGAACATCAGCCGTGGCCCGGGCCACCCTGCCCTCAAGTGCTGCTGATCGAGATACAACTTCCTGGCCCAGATCCTTTAAAGGGCCGATATAATCCCTGCCAGGCAGATAAGGCCGAAGAGACAATAGAGTTTTGGCCGGTTTGTTGTCCGGTTTATCTTCTTTCATAATAATCTTTATTTACAGCATTTATTTAGCCTTTACAACTTATTTTTTTATAATTAATGCCACTATATGGCCGGTTTGTAGCCCAGGGTCTATGGTTGCTCAATTTAGGTGTTTACCTGCCCGGCAATTCGCTGCATTCTTCAGGAATCGCGCGTAACGCAGATATTGGACTTTTTACGAAGCCGTCAGAATTGACCGGAAGACCCGGGGTCAGTGTTTGGTCCCGGAATTGTCGATCAATTCGGCCAGTCCCATGAAAAAGGGTTTGGTAAAGCGGGTTTTAACGGTTAATTCCGAATTTATGATTTCATCGTCAAGACCGGCCGAGACCAGGACATACTCGAACCTGGATGCGGCATTCAGCCTTTCTTTGAATTTTTCCGGCCCTCCTGCTGACTCTGCAAGAAACATGGCAAAATTGTTAACTGTTTTCACAAGTTCGTCTATGTTGAGATAAAAAATGTTGCGGCTTCCCATCATGGTATTTTTAAGGTGTTTATCGGCAAGATTTGCGGCAAACCCCTTGTTTTTTTCAGCGTCCAGGGCTTTTTCAAAAATCGGTTTTCCGGAAGCAAGCATGAACTCATTGTCATCAATGCCGGCATAGACCTGTGCAACTCCGGCGTTTAAAACATATGCATCAGTTTTTCCGACCTTTTGACGGCTGACCATGGCCTGCCGCTCAGGGGGCAGCGTCTTGATTGCCTTGTCAATCAGCTGCCTCATGGTCTTTTCGTTTTTGATACCGGCTGTAAAAAGAGCGTTATAGTTAAGTATTGTTATGCTGGAGCCGTCGTATAACCCGAAGTTGACACTCCCGCTCAGGTTGTCGAGAAGATCGGCCTCCATGTCAATTCCGGTTTCCTCCTTTAAGTCATCCATGCCGTCTTTCACAGAGGTTTTCTGCTCCGGGGTCATCATTTCCTTTACCATTTTGTAATAACGCTTTATATCCCTTCCCACGGAAAGCAGTACAACGGCGGGTTCTGTAATGCCAAGGGGCTTTTTTCTGTCTACGTAACCGGCTTTCCAGATTTTTTTCATTTCAGATCCGTCAGCAAGGGCAACCACTGTGTTCACGCTAAGATCCGGGCTGTCAAGGTCTGCGGTCATGGCTGCGGCAAGATAATGCCTCATGCTTTCAAACATCTGCGATGCATCCGCTGCATCGGGCAGGCGGCCGGCAGCGGCCTGGGTGACCTGCTGCCGGGAAGTTTCAACAATGTCTTTGATATTGAAATAAAACACCAGGTCACGGGTAAAGTCGGTACTGGATTCAATTTTCCGGAAGGCTTTTGAATTGGTCAGCGAGGATTTGTTTTCCAGAACCGATTCAAGGAACAACTGCGGGTCGGTCTTAGAGTTTATGGTCATGTAAAGAAATTGATCCCTGAGTGCAAAGCAGCCCTTTTTTCCATTTTCTGTCCACTTGATATAATCAACGCCGTCTTTTTGCGCTTCAACAAAAAGGACATCGTTGTTTTCAAGGCTTAAACGGACTGTGTCCAGCGCTACGGGGCCGTCAGATACCGGCAGCAGAGCCAGGGCATCAAACTCGTTTTTCTTTGCGTCAGCCGGGTTGGCTCTCATGTTTGTCAAGGCCAGGCAAAAGGAACTTTCAGTATCAAATCCAGCCTGCCGGGCTTCTTGAATGCTAAAGGGATTAAATCCAAGCAGGGTTTTTGCATCACGGATGTCTTCTTCCTTGAGGGCATGGCCCATCACCGAGTTGTCATAAACGGAAAACTGTTCATACAATTTTTCCAGCGAGTTGAACCTGGCAGCAAACTGGGTGTTTTCCGGCACCATGGCCAGGAGCTTGATTTCCTCAGACTGCTTTGCTGCAGGGATTTTTAAAGCCTCCCCGCCTTCTTCATCCTTTGAACAGGCAGCAAGCGCGGCAGCAGAAACAACAAGGCCAACAATGAGCAGTAATTGTATTTTTTTCATGATTATCCATATCTAAGAATTTACGACACCATCTGAAAAACGACTTTTTACGAATACATCCATTATAACATATCATGGCCGGCCTGCGATACCATCAAATTTCTGAACACAAATATTTACCTTCGGCTGCAAAGATGCTATTGATTTTTATTTTTCCAGACACCGGACAAAGGAGGAATATCTGGGATGGCAGAGCAGGACAAAGGCAGCCGGCTGGATTTATGGGTGAGCGAAACCCACAGGGACATGGTATCTTTGGGATTTAAGGTAAAAAAGACCCTGTTTTCGGCAAAAAGCCCCTATCAGCAGGTGGACGTGGTGGAAACCGCAGGGCACGGGGGGCTGCTGTTAAATGACGGCATTATGATGCTCTCGGAGCGCGACGAGTTTGTCTACCATGAAATGATTGCACATGTGCCCATGTTTACCCTGAAAAATCCGGAACGCGTGCTTATTATCGGGGGCGGCGACGGGGGAACGGCCCGGGAGGTGCTGCGGCACAAATGCGTTAAGCGGGCGGTTATGGTTGAAATAGACGGCATGGTGGTTGAGGCCTGCAAAAAGCATCTCCCCTCGCTAGCCTGCGCCCTGGACGAGCCGCGCCTGGA
>JAABTZ010000037.1 GCA_011389605.1 Desulfobacteraceae bacterium | reverse complement strand
CTATGCGAGGCTGCATCTGAGGCAGTAGATGCGGTAAAATTGGAAATCCCGGAGGGTTTCTGATTTTTAAAATGTAAATTGATGTTATCCTTTAAAATTAATTGCTTTTAAAAATCTGAAACGCTCAGTTTAGGTTTAACCTAAACTGAGGTTTAAGCAGGCGGGTGCTTATTAGTTTCAGGTGCTGATGAAAAACAGGGAAACTCAAATATGGGGTTAAAAGTCGGGGTGACAAGGGATGACCGTTTTGCTGAACACAAAACCGGTCATTTCCACCCCGAACACCCCAGGCGGATCCAGCAAATATACCGGATGATAGACCGGGAGTTTTCCGGGCGCCTGATCCAGGTTCAACCTGAACCGGCCCTTCTTGAAGACGTGGAGCGGGTTCACACTCCAGCCCATATCCGCCGCATTCTCAAAACTGCTGAAATGCACATAACCAGCCTTGCGCCCGACACCCCGGCCAGCGCCATGACCTACATGGCGGCCTGGCTGGCTGCAGGTGCCTGCCTGCAGGGTGTGGATCTGCTTATGGCCCGTAAATGCGATGCCTTTTTTGCAACAATCAGGCCTCCCGGCCACCATGCCCTGCCTGACCGGTCCGCTGGCTTCTGTGTATTTAACAATATTGCCGTGGCTGCTGAATATGCCATGGCCCGCCACAATGCCGGCCGTATCCTGATCGCGGACTGGGATGTGCATCACGGAAACGGAATCAATGATATTTTTTATGAAAGCAGCCGCGTCTATTACTATTCCACCCACGACCTGATGCTCTATCCCTACAGCGGGGAGCCTGGCCGGACAGGCTCCGGCAAAGGCCGGGGCTATACCATGAACATTCCCGTATCCAGGGATTTTACCGATGATGACATGGTCTATCTCTATGAACATACCCTTGTGCCTGTTATCAAGGGCTTTTGCCCGGACATGATAATGGTGGCAGCAGGTTTTGACGCCCACTGTGATGATCCCATCGGCAGATGCTCATTTTCCGAAAACATCTATGCCCGGCTCACCCGTATCCTTATCCGGGCAGCCGGTGCCGTGCCACTGTTTTTCGCCCTGGAAGGAGGCTATGAGCCCCTTGCCCTGTCCAGGTGCGTGGGCAATGTTCTCTTTGAGCTCACCGCCGATGAGCCCCAAATTCCCGGGCCGTCAATAGCCGCCTCGGCCGAAGCCGTTGAGCTGGTCGGTAAAATAAAAGAAATCCATATGCCTCTGGGAGTCATGGCATGATAAAAGCGCGCATACCGGCAGTTGATGTTCAAAACGCCAATCTGGCAGACCATGATAAGGCCCGCAAGGAATTTTGCTGGCAGGATGCGGAAAAAGTTTTTTCCTGGCACGGCGGAAATAAAATGAACATTATTGCCGAGTCCCTGGACTACTGGGCAAAAGATCCTGCAAAGGCCGATCATCCTGCCTTGAAATTTGAATCCCGGGACCGGCAGACCTCTTATTCCTACAGGCAGATAAGAGATCAGTCTGCCCGCTGGGCTCATCTGCTTGCACGGTTTGGATTTGAGCAGGGAGACAGGCTCCTTCTGTTTCTGCCCCCTTGCCCGGAAGCCTATTTTGCAATGGCTGCTGCCGCCCGCATGGGCGTGTTGTTCTGCCCGGTCTTTTCCTCCTCCAGCTTTTACGAACTGGAAATACGCATAGAAAATATCTCGCCAAGAGCCGTGCTCACACACCCGGACTTAGTGGAGCACATTCCCGTCAGCGCCGCGGCCTTTATTGAACATATTCTGCTTGTAACCGGCCCGGCTCCAAACGTGTTTGAAAAGGAAACCATTGTCGAAAAAATGGCAGACAGCATGCCCGATGATTTTCCCACTGTGCTGCTGCCGGCAGACACGCCCCTGTATCTGATCTATACCTCGGGATCCACCCGGCCCCCGAAAGGCATAGTGCATAAACATTCAGACATGACCGGAATGCTGACCTCGGCCCGCTGGGTGCTCAATCTCAAGGCCGACACCGTTCTCTGGACCGATGCCGATCCTGCATGGGTTACCGGAACCGTGTACGGAGCCTTTGCTCCATGGCTGTGCGGGGTAACCTGCGTGGCAACGGCCAGGCATTTTACTGCTGCCAACTGGTACCGGTCACTGGAAGTTTTAGGGGTTAGCACATGGTATACCACGCCCCGGGTGCTGCGGGATCTGATGGAGGCCGGAGAAGACCTGCCAACGCGCTATGACCTGTCGGCCCTTAATCATATCTGTACGGTAGGCGCACCTCTTACACCTGAACTGCTGTACTGGGCAAAGCAGCACATAGGCTGCACTCCGCATGACAACTGGTGGATGACTGAAACCGGCATGATATGCATTGCCAATCTGCCGGGCATGGATATAAAGCCCGGCTCCATAGGAAAGTCTTTGCCGGGCATAGAAGCTGCGGTTATCGATGATGCCGGAGAACCCCTGCCGGCGCTATCCCTGGGTGAGCTGGCCCTGCGGGAAGGCTGGCCGGGACAGATGTCGGAAATCTGGAAGGAACCGCAACGGTTTGCCAGGTATTTTAAAAACGGCTGGTTTCTCACCGGAGACATCGCTGTTGAAGACGAAGAAGGCTATTTTTACCATCAGGGCAGAAACGACGATTTGCTTAAAACCGGCGACGGCAAAGTCGTTGGCCCCTTTGAAATCGAGCAGGTATTTTGCCTGCACCCGGCCGTTGCTGAGGCCGCTGTTATTTCCAAAGGCAGGGAACCGGGAAGGGGCATTTCCCATCTTAAGGCCTACGTGACCCTTAAAAAAGGATACCCTGCCTCCAACCGGCTCAATTATGAAATCCGTGCTTTTTTAAAAGGCAACCTGTCATCTGAACTGCTGGTCAGGGAACTGGTTTTTATAGAACAACTGCCCAAAACCCTCAGCGGCAAGCTGCTGCGAAGGGTTCTGCGTGCCTGGGAACTTGGTCTTCCGGGAGGCGACCCGTCGAGCATGCAGGATTGAGATCGGCCAAACCACAAATCCATTGACTCTTTTAGCCCATAATGACAGATTGCCGCCATCTGGAAACCGACTTTTTACGAGTGTGTCATGGTTGATTCCGCAAAAATCCATATCGATTCCGAAGCTCCGCTGATTCTGGTGGCAGACGATGATGCCGCCACCCGCCTGCTGCTGCGCAAAAAACTTGAAAAAAGCGGCTACCAGGTCATCTGCGCCAAAACCGGAAGGGAGGCGGTCAACCGCCTTTCGGAAAAAGTTGTCTCGGCTGTCCTTGACCTTAAAATGCCCGACGGCGACGGCCTGTTTTGTCTGCGCTACATCCGCGAGAACTTTCCGGACATGTCCCCGCTTATGCTAACGGCCAGCGAAAATATAGCCAATGCCGTGGAAGCTATGAAACAGGGCGCTCTTGATTATGTGACAAAACCGTTTAACCCAAAACAGGTAGCAGCCCTTGTGGACAAGTCCGTGGAGGCCTGCCGTCAGGCCCGGCGCCTGAGGGCTGCCGAGGAAAAACTGGAAAAATCCCGGCAGCACCAGCTCTTTGTAGCCTCCCAGATTCAGCGCACCATGCTTCTTGGCCGCCCCCCGTCGGACCTTTCAGGCATACAGATTGCCCACATGACCATTGCTTCCCAGCAGATTGATGGGGATTTCTATGATTTTATCCAGCTTGCCCCCCATACCTTAGACGTGCTGGTGGCAGACATCATGGGCAAGGGAATTATGGCTGCATTCATGGGTGCTGCCCTTAAAAGCGCATTTTTAAGGGTCATCAGCAAGACCAGCTGCCAATCAGGCCACACCACCCCGCCAGAGCCGGAACAGATAGTGGCCGGGGTACACGACCACATGATCCATCAGATAAGGGAACTGGAAACCTTTGTGACTTTCTGCTACGGCAGATTTGATTTTATACGCCACAGATTTTCTTTTGTGGATTGCGGTCACGTGCGGACCATCCACTGCAAAGTCTCCGAAAAACGGGTTGAGAGGCTAAGCGGTGTAAACATGCCCCTTGGGTTTCCGGAAACGGCTCCTTTCCAGCAGATGACCGTGCCCTTTGCCCCGGGCGACCTGTTTTTATTCTATTCCGACGGGGTCACGGAAGCGGCCAGCCCGGAAGGACAGCTATACGAAGAAGACCGGCTGGCCGCCCTTGTTGAAAAAAACGCCGAGCTTGGGGCAGATGCCATGTTGGAGGCTATATATCAGGACGTTATCGCTTTTACGGGCACGGATTTGTTTGTGGATGATTTTACCTGCGTATGCGCTAAAATAGACCCTTCAAGCACCGCTGAAAAGGCCTGGGACCGTCAGTCGCTGAGCATTGACAGCCGCCTTGAAAACCTTAAAAAAGTCCGCTCATTTGTAAAAAGATTCTGCAGACATCACGGAGCCGGAAAAATCGCTGAACTTCGCCTCTCAGAGATTGAAGTGGCTTCAACGGAACTTGTTGCCAACATAATCAAGCACGGGTTTGATCTTGAGCCGGATAACAAAATCGACATCAACGCGGCGGCTTTTGCAGACCGCATTGAAATAGAATTTTTGGATTCCGGCAAGGGCTTTGATCCGGCAAATATAGCACCCCCGGTTCTTGACGGCTCCCGGGAAAACGGCATGGGGTGTTATCTTATCTCCCAGTTTGTAGACCATGTCTTTTATTATCGCAACGAAACCACGGGCGTAAATTGCGCCCGCATCCAGATCATGCTGTTTTCAAAGGAATAACATGACGCTTCTTCAGGCCGTCACACTGGGAATCATCCAGGGATTAACCGAATTTCTGCCCGTGAGCAGTTCCGGCCATCTTGTTTTGTTTCAGCATCTGTTTGGTCTAAGCCAGCCTGAACTGGCTTTTGACATAGCAGTGCATATAGGCACACTGACAGCTGTATGCATTTTTTTCCACAAAGACATTAGCGCCACGACAGCTTCGCTTGCCAGGTGGATTTTCAGCAGAAACTTCCGGCAAAACACAGGACCAGCAAACCCTGAAATCCGGCTGGCCGCCATGATAGTTGCCGGCTCGGTTCCCACGGCAATCATCGGCCTTGGACTCCACGATATTGCCGATCTGCTTTTTTCATCGGTGCTGCTGGTGGGATTCATGCTGTTGGCAACAGGTTTCTGGATATGGTTTACCCGTTGCAAAAAAGGTCCCGGCAAGGGTATTTCCGGGTTTCGGACATGGCATGCACTGCTTATAGGCATTGCCCAGGGCCTGGCGATCATCCCTGGTATTTCCCGGTCAGGTGCCACCATTGCGACAGCTTTGTATCTTGGCATTGACCGGGCCACGGCGGTGCGCTATTCGTTTCTTCTCTCAATTCCGGCAATTACCGGGGCTGCCCTGTTAAGTCTTCCAAAAACCGCTGCTGCCGGCTCCGCATCCATGCCGGTTATTCTGGCAGGGGCTGCAAGTTCGGGCGCGGTTGGCTACGGGGCCCTGTCCCTTCTTGTCTTTTTGGTGGAAAAAGGGCGCCTGGCTGTTTTTGCACCTTATTGCTGGGCAATTGGAATAATTATAGTGGTGCTTGCATGGTGACTGTAAAACACGGGTTTTTTGAAACCACCGTTATTCTCGGCATTCCCATAGACAATCTCGGCATAGATGAGGCCGTGGACAAAATATTTTTCATGGCAGATGCCTATGAGACAGATGGGCGCCCGCGTATTGCCGTACTTGTAAACACCAATACCATAATTGCCCTGCGTGCACACGGTCGAAAATTATCAGTCAAAGACGGTGAAGTTATCAATATTTTTCGCCGGGCTGATCTTATGATTCCCGTGGGCCGGCTCATGGCCCTGGCAGCCCGCATAGTCGGCACCCGGCTGAAACCCACTTTTCCCGGAACCCGATGGTTTTCAAAATTTTTAAGTCTTGCTGAAAAAAAGGGAAAAAGCCTGTTTCTCATTGGCAACGGGTCCAAAGGGATGCATACGGCAGCCGATTTGATCAGGCGCTCTTTTCCGGGCATCAGGGTGAGCGGCTCAGCACTTTTTGAAGATAAAGCCGGTGGCCCCGACAAGCTGCTTGACAAAATCAACAAGGCTGCTGCTGATTTTCTTATAATTGACCTCCAGGATCCCCGGGCTGTTTTGTGGCTGGCCCGCAACAGGAACCGGCTGTATTTAGCCGTTGTTCTGGCGGTGAGCGGAACAAGGCAGATTGCAGCAGCCACGGGCCAAAACAAAAAGAATGGCTTAAAAAAGCCTTTAATTCTTCTTTGCGGCACATGGCGGCACCTTGTGAAAACGCCCCTGGTGTTTGGCTTTACTATTTTGCCGCTGGTTGTCTATCAGCAGTACCGCCACCTTGCACACAAGATGTTTCATGTACGGCAGCCCGTCGCATCGGTGAAAAGCAGCCTGTCGCGTTCCGAACAGGGTACCATTTTAAAAATCATCGAGCTGCCCGATCCCCTGGATGCCTCGGTCGTAGGAGAAATCAAGGATGAACTCAAGCAAATGATTCAAAATGCTTCCAAAATCGTGCTTGATCTTTCAAATGTTTATTTCATGGACTCATCCGGACTTGGATTGCTGCTGACATTGTGGCGCAGGGCCGGGGCCGGCAACCGGAAAATTTTTCTTGTAGGCATCCAGCCGCCGATTTACCGGTTTTTCAAGCTTAGCCGCACACTTGATTTCTTCGAAAACAGCATGCTGCCAAATCTCGACGAGGTCATCGCCCTTCTTTCGCGTAAATCTGATTTTTCCTCATTTCACTACCTGGCCGTGATCCGGGATAATGCAGTTGTCTTTCATCTTTACGGAGAGCTTGACGCCCCCAGGATCAGGGACACAGATCTTAATGCCGTTATTGAAACCCTGGGGCAGCGAAATGCGATATTTAACTTATCCGGGCTCAATTTTATTGACAGCGCCGGCATGCATTTGTTTATTCAAATTCAGCGTCACGCCGCAAGACACGGCCGCAGCTGCATTTTCTGCGGCCTGCAGCCGACAGTACGCCAGATGCTTGAAATCCTGAGACTCGATCGCCTCTTTGCCGTTGCCGAAAATGTTTATGAAGCCCAGGATCTGCTTGCCCGGATCAACGGCGAGAAAGCAAGGAAGCCCGGGCGTGAAAACCGATATTTTCCGCCCGCCGGCCAAACCTGAAACCTGATTTAATAGGTAAAAAATTCAATGCAAGATGCAAAAAGGCCGCTGGCAATGTTTAACAATCTTCTGGTCACAGGCGGATGCGGATTTATCGGCGCCAACTTCATCCGCCACATGCTGTATGACTCTGACTTTAAGGGGCGCATAATCAACGTTGACAAGCTCACCTATGCCGGCAACCCGGAAAACCTCACCGGCGTAGCCGAAGAGTTTGACAAACGATACCTGTTTTTCCGTGCAGACATCTGCGATGCACAAGCCATGGCCAAAATCTTTGATGACTGCAGGATTGACTCTGTCTGCCACTTTGCAGCCGAATCCCATGTGGACCGCTCCATTGCCGCCCCGGACGCATTTATCCAAACCAACATTTTCGGCACCTGGCAGCTTCTGGAACAGGCACGCCTGCGCATGGACCAAATGGTTTTGTTCCACCACGTAAGCACAGACGAAGTATACGGATCACTTGGCGAAACCGGATTGTTTACCGAGCATACCCGGTATGACCCTTCCAGCCCGTATTCAGCATCAAAGGCTTCGGCCGATCATCTGGTGTCTGCATATTTCCGCACTTACGGTCTTCCGGTGACCATATCCAATTGCTCCAATAACTACGGCCCTTACCAGTTTCCTGAAAAACTGATTCCCCTGATGATTCTAAATGCCATTACCGGAGATCCCCTGCCGGTTTACGGCAGGGGAACAAACGTACGCGACTGGCTCCATGTCACTGATCACTGCCGGGCTATACGGGAAATAATGCTTGGGGGAAGGCGGGGCCAAACCTACAACGTGGGAGGAAACAGCGAAAAAACCAACATGGAGGTTGTCACCCGGATCTGTAAAATCATGGACGATTCACTGCCGGCCCTGGAGGATCGGAAACCGCGCACAGACCTGATAACATATGTAGCAGACCGGCCGGGCCATGACCTGCGATATGCCATGGATTTTTCCAGGCTCAGAGAGGAAATGGGCTGGGAACCGGTGGAGACCTTTGAAACAGGGCTTGAAAAAACCATCCAATGGTACATGGATAACCATAAATGGGTGGACCGGGTCAAAAGCGGCCAATACCGCCAATGGATTAAAAGCCATTACGGATCACTGACCGGGCGGGCATAGAAGTGATTTTGAAACGCTCAGTTTTGGATCTAATACAGCCGCCGTCTGCCAAAGCCGGAGCCTATTACATTGAAAGTGTTTTCTACGATAAACAGGGCATTGGGGTCTATGGTAAATACGACCTGCTCCAGCTGCTTTAGCTGGACATTGTTGGTGATCGTCATTACAATATCCCGGTCACGCCGGGTGTATGCACCCTGAGCCCGGATAAATGTAGCGCCCTTTTGCAGATCATGGATTATGGCATCAGCGATGCGGGTGTTTTCATCACTGATGATATAGGCGATTTTGCGCTGGCTAAACATGGCCATCACGTAATCCATTGCTCCTGCGCTGATAAAGGCCAGAATCAGGGAAGCAATGATTAAATCTATCTCCAGATAAAGGCTGGCTGCAAAAAACAGCACACTGTTAAACATGAGATGAAAGCGCCCCAGGCCGAGATTGAATCTCTGATTAAATATAACCGCCATTACATCCAGTCCGCCTCCCGAACCCAGAGAACGCAGGATGATGCCGGAGCCGGCCCCGCACAAAAGCCCGCCGGCAATGGCGGCATGAAGCGGATCCTTAACGCCCAGATTCAGGGAAACGACCTCATAGGCAGCAGCTGTCAGAATCATGGCATAGAGGCTGTAGAAAAAAAACCGGCGGCTGACCATTATCCAGCCCAACACAAACAGTGGAATATTTAAAATGGCATAGGTGATGCCCGGAGACAGCAGATCCGTACCATAGTAAAACAACAGACTTACCCCGAAGAGTCCTCCGGTTATAAACTGGTGGTGAACAACTATGGCCTTTACCCCTGTTGCCCAGATAACCGAGCCGATTGTGATCAGAAACAGGTTCCATACCGGGGAATAATAAAAATCGATTTTTTTTCTCTTTGCTCCACGCATCCCGTAAATTCCCCTGCGGACTTGATAGGTTAATTCATTGTTGCATTATGGGCCTGCCGGAAACAGATTATACTCAGAGAAGCATCCGTTGACAAGTATATACATTGGTTATCAAAAAGGAGAATAATTGTTATGAATACCTGTTCGTTGACACAATTTGTTGAGTCCCTGGAACCCTGGCTGTCAGACGATTACATCCGCAAGGGCCGCATCGATGAAAACGGCGATGTTTCCCTGCTGTTTACCGACGGGGTCAGCAACGTCTACCGCATTACTGACTGCACCAGTGCCCAGCTGGACGGCATCATTGAAAAGATCCGCAGCAAGGGCATCCCCTTTGAAGCATGACAGAAAAACCCAATTGAAACCCTTTCACTGTGGACCTGTCGTGCACGCCAAAAAAAGCCCGGAGCCATATTCGGCCCCGGGCTTTTGATGCGTCGTTTTCCTGTCTTGGCTGGTTTATTCGTTGCTTATATATTCGTAATTCATGATCTCATTATCAGGGATAAAAGTATTGGGCACGTTGTTTTTGAGCATGCGATCATAGATCATGGAGTTGGCGCCAAACAGCAGGGAACGTGCGTCATAGCCCAGTATTCGGAGATATCCGGCCACAAAGGCACTGGTCTGGCCGGTGAAGCAGTAAACCACGTTGGGAATATCCGTAGAAAGGGTGAGCAAATCGTTTTTGCTCAAAAACGGCTTATCATCCGGGTTATAATTGACGGCTTTCGGGATATGGCCCTGTTTCCGGTAAAGCTCCGGTTTCCAGTAATTAACTATGTAGTAGGCTCCGTTTGAGTAAAAATCATTGAAAAGGCAGCATTCCCCGAGCATGACCTGACCGAATCCCTGGGCAAAAAGGGTTTCCAGCCGCGCTTCGAGAATTTTTTCAGGGTCTGTATAGCCGGTATTAAGCTCGGGAAGCTCCCCGCGGGGGTTTTTGGGCGGCGATTCGGTGTGTACGAATTCCTGGATCCGGGCGCTGCTGAGGTGCTTCAACCAGGATTCCTCGGCAAACACGTGGTGCCAGGAGCTTATGCCGTACTTCAATGAAACCACATTCTCATAGCCTGCAGCATGCAGCAGGGAGGCCTGATATCCGGTTGCCTGCCCGGCAAAACAAATCAAAACAATCTTCTCGTAGGCATCCGTGTCGATGCTTTTGATGTGTTTGTAGACATCCTTTAAATCAACGTGAACAGACCCTTTGATATGGCCTTTTTTAAAAGCCTCCTCAGACCGGACGTCAATGAGATACTGTTTATCCGGACGTGTAAGAAGATTGGTTCGCAAATCCTGTGCAGTAATGATGAATTTTGCCCCGCTGTGGATATAATCACGCTCACTTTCAAGAAAATCCAGCAAAATTTGTGCTTCGTTGACAGGCTCGGGCTGCTGCATCCCAAAATTGGCACACCCCGCATTCAGTCCAAGAAAAATGCCAGCCGCAAGCAATAAGCTTTTTCGCATAAGCGATTCAGAGGTTTTTTTGAAGATCATGTTAAGCTCCTTTTAGTAATTTAATTTATCCATGTACTGTTTCCCGGCTCAGCATTTGCTAACGCCAGCTTTCAGGAAGTTTTTTATCCACAACTATGTCCCGGTTGGCGACTTTTTCCCAATCCCGCACCAGGTCTTCTTCATAAAGATAGAGCTCCCGGTTGTGATTTTCCGGTTCATCCGGGAGTACATGACAACTTGCAAAACAGCTATCCCCGTTATCCACCTTTGTACGGGCAGTCCACCGCTGGATGTTGTGAGGTGTGGTATAGTTGAAAGTGGTCTTGGCCTCAAAGTCGCTCATTTTCTCCACTCCGTATTCCGACCAGGAGTCAGGAGCAGCCAGCGTTCGACGGAGCAGTGCCATCCGGTAGGGTTTTTCATCCGGTATGGGATTCATGCCTATTTTGAAGTCCAGATAAGAGGGTATGCGAGCTCCCTCACCGCCGACATGACAGCTTCCGCAGTTGTTGTAGTCCTGTGAATGGCATATCTGGCAGTCAAGATCATCAACATGGGCTTGGTGATAAGCATTGGCCTGCTCAAGTCCCTGGTGACAGTCCTGGCACGCCGGATTCAGGGTGGATTCATAGCGGGTGGCATAAATTTTTCCGTCGCCGTGAATATTTTTTTGATCATGGCAGTCCACACACGTAAATCCCGCCTGAGTCAAGTGAATATCAGGCTTGGTGCCGACGCCCAGCCCAAAATATGCGTGTCCTCCCCGGCTTGTGTGACATGAGACACAGTTATCCCGCATATCCGGGGTGCGCTGAAAATCATGCCCATTATAAAGACCGCCACCTCCGATTTCGGGACGATTTACATGGCAATCACCACAGCTGGCGTGACAAGTGGCGCAGTTCTGCTCATATCCTTTATGAATTCCCTCCGGAAGCTGGTCAAAGGAATCCTTTCCCATCCGGACGGCTACGCTGTTTTTCTGGCCCCAGCCCTGCTGGTGAAGACTTCCATCGACATTTTGCACAATATCGTAATGGCAGTCACCGCAGGCGGCTTCAGGGTTGGATGAAGGAGATCGTACAAAATTCTCGGAATGAGCTTTCTGCTTGTCGCCCGTATTGTCAATGCCACCATGGCAGGCAGTGCAACCGATCTGTCCGTGAACGGAATTCCGGAAGCGTTCGAAACCGGGACCGCCCAGGTATACCCGGTCATAAGGCTCGATAAAGGGGGCTGCACCGCCGCATCCTTCGGCTGGGGGGGTTTCATCCGGATCGGCCATTTCCTGCAAAAGAGCATAGTTGGTATGACATCCCAGACAGGAATCAGCTTTTGCGAGTTCAGGCCCGGACGGCTTAACGGGTGTGGTTTCAATACATCCGCTGTGCATGGTTCCCATGATCAAAAAACCCGCAAGCGCCGCGCAATAAAGCAAAACCTTTTTCATAAGCGATCTCCTCGACAGTGTATTCGGTGATCGTGAAAAAAAGATCAATTGGTGAAAATATAGTCCTTATAACAAAGCCGTGCAATTATTTTTCAAAGTTTGATGTACTCGTAAAAAGTCGCTTTTAGACGGCTTTGTAAAAAGTTCAAGATCAAGGCTTGCGCGATTTTGAAGAATGCAGCG
>JAABTZ010000355.1 GCA_011389605.1 Desulfobacteraceae bacterium | reverse complement strand
GTCAAGGCTGCATTCGGCCAGCGCCGTAAAACTTTAAAAAACGCCTTAAGCGGCGGTTTGGAGCTGGGAGTAGATGCAGTTTTATCCATATTGGAAAAGTCTGGCATAGACAGTGCGAGGCGGGCTGAAACACTTTCTGTTGCTGAATTTGTGACCCTGGCAAACGAAGTTTTTAGCACCTACTCAGATGCAGCCTCGCATAGTTGACTATAGCCAGTCTGCATCTTCCTTGTATCTGCGGCAAACTTAAAAATTGCTCAATTTAGGTAGCAATTTATAGATTTTATTGATTCCCGGTTTTTTTCTTTACACAAATCAAAATTTGGGATATTTTTATCATTTTAGGATTAAAGCCAGAGATTTATAATTTATTTTATCCAAGGAGCAAAAAATTATGGGGAAAATGCAAACCATTGACGGAAACACCGCTGCGGTGCATGTGGCCTATGCACTAAGCGAGGTTGCGGCAATTTATCCGATCACTCCTTCCACATCCATGGGAGAGACAGCTGATGAATGGGCTGCCGGGGGAAGAAAAAATATTTTTGGCCAGCGCCTCCATGTTCGGGAAATGCAGTCTGAAGCGGGTGCAGCCGGTGCAATGCACGGTGCTCTGGCCGCAGGGTCTCTGACCACAACCTTTACCGCCTCCCAGGGCCTGCTTTTGATGATACCCAATATGTACAAGATGGCCGGTGAGCTGCTTCCCGGTGTTTTTCATGTCACTGCCAGGGCTTTGGCGGGCCATGCATTATCTATTTTCGGCGACCACAGCGACGTGATGTCCGTGCGTCAGACCGGCTTTGCCATGCTGGCATCCGGCTCTGTCCAGGAAGTCATGGATCTGGCTCTGGTGTCCCATCTGTCAGCAATCGAGGCCAGCATACCGGTACTTCATTTTTTTGACGGATTCAGGACATCCAGCGAAATTCAGAAGATCAGCGTTATTGATTATGAAGAAATGGCAGAATTGATAAATTACGAGGCCATACGTGAATTCCGTGTTCGAGCCATGAATCCCGAGCATCCGCATGTCCGCGGCACGGCCCAGAATCCAGACATCTTCTTCCAGAACCGCGAGGCTGCAAATCCTTATTATCTCGCCGTTCCCACCATTGTCATGGATACCATGGAAAAAGTCGCCAGTCTGACCGGACGCAGCTACAGCCTTTTTGACTATGTAGGCCATCCCGAGGCCGACCGTGTGGTGGTTGCCATGGGTTCGGGAACCGAGACCCTCGAAGAGGTGGCCAATCACCTCAATAGCAGCAAAGAGCGCGTGGGCCTGCTTAAGGTCCGTCTTTACCGGCCTTTTTCCATTGAACACTTCCTTGCGGCTCTGCCCGGATCAGTTGAGCAGATTACCGTGCTTGACAGGACCAAGGAGCCGGGTGCCATTGGTGATCCGCTTTATCTCGATGTTTGTACCGCCTTTATGGAATACGGGGAATCGCCCGAGATTCATGCAGGAAGATACGGACTTGGTTCCAAGGAGTTTACGCCTGCAATGGCCAAGGCCGTGTTTGACAACATGAAGGCCCTGGCTCCCAAGCACCATTTCACAGTCGGCATAAAGGACGATGTCACTTACAGCTCCCTTGCAGTGGAAAAAAAATATGACACCGCCCCGGAAGGCACCATCCAGTGCAAGTTCTGGGGCCTGGGATCTGACGGAACGGTTGGGGCAAACAAGAGCGCCATCAAGATAATCGGTGATCACACTGATCGGTTTGCCCAGGGCTATTTTGCCTATGACGCTAAAAAATCAGGCGGAGTGACAGTCTCTCATCTGCGTTTTTCCCCGCACCCGATCCAGTCGACCTACCAGGTTCATTCAGCTGATTTTATAGCCTGTCACAAGGCCAATTACGTGCAGATATACAATGTGCTCGAAGGCATCAAGCCCGGAGGCACCTTTCTGCTCAATTCCCCATGGTCCAAAGAGGACATGGAAGAGCAGCTGCCGGCTTCCATGAAGCGGAGCATTGCGGAAAAGAAACTCAAATTCTATAACATAGATGCCATTTCCATTGCGGAAAAGGTTGGTCTGGGCGGCCGGATCAACATGATAATGCAAACCGCATTTTTCAAGGTGGCCAATGTGCTGCCTTTTGAAGAGGCCGTGGATTTTCTCAAAAAGGATATCCACAAGACATATGGCAAAAAGGGCGAAAAAGTCGTTCAGATGAATATTGATGCCGTGGACCAGGCAGTAGCCAACCTGGTGGAGATTGATTATCCTGATTCCTGGAAAAACGCGGGCCGCCAGGATGTTGGAAGCTCTGATGAACCTGATTTTGTTAAAAACGTCATGCGGCCCATGCTGATTCAAAAGGGCGACAGCCTGCCGGTTTCCGCTTTTGAACCCGACGGTATTTTTCCGGTGGGCACCACCAGATATGAAAAACGCGGAGTGGCCATCAACGTGCCCGAGTGGATACCTGAAAACTGCATCCAGTGCAACCAGTGCGCCTTTGTCTGCCCTCATGCCTCCATACGCCCCGGCCTTTTTACCGAAGAGGAAGTCAGGGACGCCCCGGATGGTTTTGACGCTATCGATGCTGTGGGCAAGGAGCTGAAAGGCTACAAGTTTAGAATACAGGTCTACACCCTGGACTGCCAGGGCTGCGGTAACTGCGCCGATATCTGTCCTGCCAAGAAAAAAGCCCTGGTCATGCGGCCGATCCACAGCCAGTCGCCCAAGCAGGTACCCCATGAGCATTATTTTGAAAGCCTGCCAATCCGGGATGATCTTGTAAAACGCACAACAGTGAAGGGCAGCCAGTTTTTCCAGCCTCTGATGGAGTTTTCGGGGGCATGCGCCGGATGCGGGGAAACCCCGTATGTCAAGGTACTCACCCAGTTGTTTGGTGAGCGCATGATAATTGCAAATGCCACAGGGTGCAGTTCAATCTGGGGCGCTTCAGCACCTGCGGTTCCATATTGTACCAACAAAGACGGATTTGGACCAACCTGGGGCAATTCTCTGTTTGAGGATGCGGCTGAATTCAGCTATGGTATGGGCCTGGCAATGACCCAGAGGCGGCAGTGGCTGGCTGATATGATTAAAGATGCCCTTGAGGCCGGTATATCAGATGAATTAAAGGATGCCATGCGTGGATGGCTTGAAAACATGGATGACGCCGATGGTTCCCGCAAATATGGCGACCAGATGAAGCAAATGTTAGCCGGCATGGATAAAAGCCCCATGCTTCAGGCAATCTATGATTTTGCCGACGTGTTTACCAAAAAATCGGTATGGGCATTTGGCGGCGACGGCTGGGCCTATGATATCGGCTATGGCGGACTCGACCATGTTCTGGCCTCCGGAGAGGATATAAATGTTCTTGTCATGGACACGGAAGTTTATTCCAACACTGGCGGCCAGTCATCCAAGGCAACGCCTACGGGTGCAGTGGCAAAATTTGCCGCATCGGGCAAAAAGCTTACCAAAAAAGACCTTGGCCGCATGGCTATGACCTATGGTTATGTCTATGTGGCATCCGTTGCCATGGGCGCCAATAAACAGCAGATGATGCGGGCCTTTATGGAAGCGGATCAATACAAGGGCCCTTCCCTGATTATCTGTTATTCGCCGTGTATCAACCAGGGCATAAAGGTTGGTATGGGTAAAACCCAGGAAGAGGAAAAACGGGCAGTGGAAGCAGGTTACTGGCCTTTGTACCGATATAATCCCGAGCTGGAAAAAGAGGGCAAAAACCCCTTTGTCCTGGAATCCAAAACACCTGACGGTACCCTTCAGGAATTTCTTGCCGGGGAGACCCGTTTTGCCTCCCTGGAAAAGACTTTCCCGGAAGAGTCCAAAAAGCTGCGCAAGCAGATAGAAGAA
>JAABTZ010000354.1 GCA_011389605.1 Desulfobacteraceae bacterium | reverse complement strand
TTTTCAAGAAATTCGCCTTTGATACCGTACTCTTTGGCCAGTTTGGTCCAATCTGCGTCCGGGTCGGCTGCCAGGGCATCGTTGAAATCCGTCAGGCTTTGAAGATCCTTTTTGGCATCCGCATACAATCCCTGAAGATCAGAGATGGCCTCCTGGGACTCCTTGTCCATGGATTGAAGGATCACTGCCTCGATCTGGCCCTGAATGTCGCCTTTGAGCATCTCCTTGAGCTTTTCCCTGGCTTTTCGGGGGTCTTTTTCCTTGTCATAGGCTTCTTTGTATTTGCTGTAGATGGCCCGGGCTGTTTCGTTGAAATTGGTTTCGGTCAGCTTGACGCCGAATGGTTCCAAATCCCGGACGAGTTCGTTGAAATACGTGGCGTCCTTTAGCTGTTCTTCGGAAGCATTGGAAAGACCGTCGAATATTTTTTCCATGGCCACGTCAGTGAGCTTCTGCTTGAGTGTGGCCTGGTCAATGCCGATCTGCTGTGCGTCGGCAATCTGGCAAAAGCCGATTGCAAAAAGCAGAAACAAACAAGCAATCCATAATGAATATGGTTTCATACTCAAGGACCTGTTCATCAACTGTTTTTCCTTTGCTTAGAATAGTTTTTCAACAATCTGGAAACGTTTGCGATCAGTGGCGGAAATAGGCCGGCGGCAGGCCATGGCACGCATAGATCACAGAGCGATAGATACAATCCCGGATTGCCAGTTCCATGGGAGTGTTGGAATAAGCTCCCAGGCTTACCGGAATAGGGCCCTCTCCTGTACCGAAAACTGTTCCTGCAGATGCCTTGTATGAAGCAGCAGACCCGGCGATTCTTTTTGCGGCAACGACCCGTCCGGAAGCAACGTCCACTACCCGGACATCAATTGCCATATGTGCGTTTTTGCCCGAAGCAGATGTGGTTACCGGAACCCTTGGGGCAGAAGCACTGATACCGGCTCCCATGGCATCGGATTCAAATTCGGAAACAGTGCCGTAGATCATCAGCTCGGCCACTTCCATCTGGGCTCCGAGCTTGCGGGAGTCGCGTTTTGCCATTTTGGAATAGCTCAGCTGCTGCTCGGCCTTTAGCCCCTGGGGATCAAGCCGGTCGAGCACGTTGAAGCGCAATGATTCAAACAAAGCACTTTCCATCATCTCCCGAAGGCCGTCGCCGATGTAGTTGGTTGCCCCCCTGGCCTTGACGGTAAAGTCGCCCACGGCAATATTGGCCCTGGGACCCATATAGTTCATGTCCAAGGTTTCTGGTGTCTGCTGGGCTGCCGGGGTAAAGGTGGTGGTGTAATTCTTCTGGGTGCATCCGGAAATAAGGCTGCACAGGATTATGAAAAATACAAAATTGACCGTGATAAGGCGATTCATGTTCATGGGACACTCCTTGGTTTTAAAAGAGATAACACATCAAAAACATATTCTGGCCGATAAACCCTGGCTGTCTGAAACAGCTGTATGCCTGGCCAGATATTTACGTTAGTTCAGATTAATTAATGACAGCAGAAAGGTCATCACCCAAATGGGTGAATTTGAGGGGTGGTAGACACAATAAGGAAAGAATTTTTAAGGATTCGTAAATGATTCCTTCACGAATCCAGTCGAAGCAAGACCGCCTCAAGGACTTTGTTAAATCCTTCCGGATCTTCCATCTGCAGAAAATGTCCGGCGCCCGGGATAATTGTTTCCCGGACAAAGGGCGCGCAGCGCGCCCTGGCAGATTCCGGGATCAACGCGCCATTGATAGCGGAAATGGGGATTTCCAGTTCGTCAAACGCGGCCTGGGGATTCCAGGAAAGAAGATCGTGCCATACCGGCAGGGCCCAGGAAGGATCAGCCGAAGACATCTCTGACACCAGCTGCTTTTTTAAGTGCTCTGCAGTGGCATCCGTGGATGTTTGATTCACAAGCCCTTCCATGGCTGCCATGAAATCGGATTCAAACGGGGCCGCGATTTGCTGGATAGTTTCTTTATCCAGTCCGCCATAGTCAATTACAAATGCGTCAACCAGAACCACGGCTGTTGCCACATTTTTTAAGACACGGGCGGCTTCCAGAGCCACGGGTCCGCCCATGGAATGGCCGATCAGAATGACCTTTTCAGCCTCCAACTGCCGGGCACAGGCGGCAATGTCATTTCCGAAGGTCTCCACACTCCAGGTTGCACGCCCGTAGGTGCCGGTATCGCCGTGGCCCGGAAGATCCGGGGCGGCAACCTGCCACGAGGAAGCAAAGTATTCGAGCTGCGGCCGCCAGTATGCACGGCGGCATGTCCAGCCGTGAATGAACAAAAGAAGGGTATTTCCATGGCCCCCGCGGTCACAGGCCATGGGAATGCCGTCATGGGCGGAAAGAGAAACGGTTGGGATTGCCCTCGGTTCTTTTTTCATGGAAAACCTCTTGTTGGAGTCTTTATTGCAGGGTTTTGCTTTTCAGGCATTAACGCAGCCGGGCCGGGCCGGTCAGCAGGCACTTCATTAGTTCTGCCCGGTTGTGAGTTTGGGTTTTTGCAAAAATGGATTTGACATGCGAGCGTACCGTATGCATGCTGATGGCGCATTGCTTTGAAATTTCAGCTGAATCAGGGGTGGCAACCATTGCCGCGGCCACCCGGGCCTCGGCTTCGGATAACGCATAAAGACTTCTCAGTCTTTCCGAATCTAATGTGACCGGAGCTTCGGGCTCATAAAAGTAAACAGCCACATAAAGGCCGGATTGGCCCAAAAGCAGGGGAATCTCCGGATGCAGCGGCCGAATTACCAGGTGCAGATTCTGACTGCCGGGCCGCTGTATGGCAAGACTTTCTCCTGCTGTATGAAAAAGGCGGCTGTCAGCGGCTTTCAGGCACTGCTGCAGCAATCGATTCAGGCGTTTGTTGTAAAGTTCGTCCTTTATGAACAATTTGTCTTTTTTTATTCCCAGCAAAGCAATTTCGGTTATCAGACTTTTTGCTGCAGAAGTAAAGAAAATCACCTTAAGGGATTTATCCATTACCAGAAACGGAAGGGCCTCATAACCGGCGGCCATGGCAATGGCTTCGGCCTGAGCCCGGCTGCCGGCGATTTTGCCGGCGATCAAAAGGGAGTGCTGCATGTGCGGAACCAAACGATTTACAGCCTCTGCATCTGCTTCAGTATAGTGGCCCTGATCCCGGGTACGCTGGATCAGCAGCTGGATGGTCTTGTCATCATCCTGGTAGATGGTTCCGCAAATGCCGTGATGGATGTCCTGGGTCCGGGCCCAGTCATTGAAAAATTCGGTATTATAGAAATCCGGCTGCCGGCAGGAGAAATGCAGGTAAGTGGAATAGAGCCGGCCTGGTGGTCTTCGGCGCAGTTCCGGGCGCCAGGGGCATTTGTTAACGTAGTAATCCACATATTGACGATGATAGCTGTCATCAATGTTGATTTTAATACTGGATGTCACCTTATCGGCTTCAGCGTTCAACACCAGCATTCTTGCCGATCTGGAGTCGGTTGCTTCAATCAGCTCATGAAGCATGGGTGTCCAGGCATCCGGATTGCTGGCAGTCGCGTAGATTTGGTCTATGAGATGGGTATGTTTAACCATGAAATCCGGCCTTTGACCTGACATTAAACAATGAAATTCCTATCTTTTTTTATCCGTATTTGGGGCTGAAATCAAGAAGAAAAAGAAAGCAAAAATTTATTGCAGTCCTTTTTTGATACCGGCATGATGAACCCGGCAATGGCCCTATCAGGCCAAGTCTGGGTAAAGGCTTTGTGAATTGCTGTATCCCTGTTTGACTTTTGAGTGTTTCAAAGATACCATTAAGCCGGTTTCAAGCAGAAAAAATAATTATTGATGACACCATCTGAAAACCGACTTTTTACGGTTCCATCA
>JAABTZ010000353.1 GCA_011389605.1 Desulfobacteraceae bacterium | reverse complement strand
CATGTTGATGTCGATAAGCGGCTGCTGATCCTGGGTGATTTCAAAAGCAATGTCCGGATAAAGGGCCTGGAGCTCGGGCAGAAAGGACTTGACCCGCTCGATGGCCGCCACTGTCTTCCCACCTTCGGGCTTTATGATCCCTAAGGCGATGGCCGGCTCTTTATTGCCGTGATAGGCGGAGCGCGGCTCCTGCTCGGCAAGGGCCACCTCGGCCACGTCTGATATGCGCAGCAGGCCGCGGCCAGGCCGGCGTATGGGCAGGTCGCCAATATCGTCCAGGTTCTTGAATTCCCCGGCAATGCGCACCAGGTATTCGCTGTCTCCGGCATAGATGTTGCCGGCAGGCGCGGAAATATTCTGCTGGGAAAGAACGGAAATGACTTCTTCAATGGAGACGCTGTGAGCAGCCAGTGCATCCCGGTCCATCCGCACCCGGACCTCGGGCCGGTGGCCGCCGAACACGTCCACGTCAGCCACGCCTTCTATGGAAAGAAGCCGGTCCTGGATCTGGTTTTCCGCCAGCAGGCGGATTTCGGAAAGATCGCGCCGGCTGTTTTCTTTTGGGCGCAGGGCCAGGGTGAGCACCGGTCTTGCAGTGGCATCGCTTAAACGATAGAGTTTCGGCTCCTGTGCATTGTCCGGCAGATCGGCCCGGATGCGGGCCATGGCGTTTTGCACGTCCAAAATAGCCTGGCCCGGATCCTTGGCATAAGAAAATTCGGCCATGACAGACGATACCTGGTCCCGGCTGGTGCTGCGGATACTTTCCAGCCCGCTTACGGTGTTGATCTCCTTTTCAATGACCTCTGTGATCTTGTCGCTGATATCATCTGCGCTCGCCCCGGGCTGCACAGTGATGACCACCACCTGGGGCGGAAAGGTATCCGGGAAAAGCTCCGATGGCGTGCGCAGATACCCGATAATACCCATGGCCGCAACCAGCAGGACCGCGGCGGCGACCGCGTATGGATGATTCAGGGCGGCTCTGGCCGGATTCATTGCACGGCCTCCACTTTTTGCCCGGATGAAAGCAGGGCCCATCCCAGATAAGTGTTTTCAACCACCCGGCTTCCCGCATCAATTCCTTTGACTGCGACCCTGTCTGCGGCCCTGCCCAGAATCTCGACCGGTTTTGCCGTCAGGCTGCTGTCGGCTGCTGCAAAGACATGGCCCTTTCCTTCAGGCCCTGCAATCAGGGCGGATTCCGGAATCAGGATCACGTTTTCCAGCTTTTTTATGCGCACTGTTACCGGAAGATAAGCCCCCGGGTTCAAGCCGGCTGAGATATCCGGTTCCGGCCAGGCTTCAGCCCGCATCATTTTGGCCTTGTCCAGGGCCGGATGCATAAGCCGGATTTCAGCCTTGCAGGTGCGGCTATTTATCTTAAAAACAGCCGTCATTCCCTTGTTTACCCTGGGCAGGTCCTTTTGCGGCACGTCAAAGGCGAGTTTAACCCAGGATTGGTCCTGGACGGTGAACAGGTTTTTCGATGGTGCGGCCATGTCCCCCGGGTCTGCCAAGCGGCGGGTGACAATACCGTCAAAAGGACTTTTCAGGATATAATAGTTGCGCCGGGCGGCAAGCCCGGCTTTTTGTTTTTCCAGGGCCCGGATCTGGTTTTTGATAGCCCGGGATTTTTCACGGCCAGCACTTAGTTTTCCCAGGATATCAGCAAACCTTTCTTCTGTCTTTTCGGTTTCGGCCTCGGAAATGGCATCTTTTTCAGCCAGGGCAAATGCGCGTTTTTTCTCTGCCTGCCAATAATCGCGGGATTTTTCAAGCCCTTTTACAGTGGCCCGGTTGCCTGCAAGCTCGGCTTCGGCCTGCTCAATACGTGCTGATGCCGCTTCAATTGAGTGCTCCACCTCTTTTGCATCGAGTTCGGCAAGAATGTCGCCGGCTTTGACACTGTCTCCTTCATCGACTTTTATTTTTTCAATCCCGGCGATCACCCGGGCAGATACTTCTGCCTGCCTTGCCGGTTCCACCACCGCCAGGTATTGTTTTTCCAGAGTCAGATCCCCTTTTTCAGCAACAGCCACGGTCACAGGCCGTGGCCTGGCACCGTAGGCCGGGGTTTGCCCCAGTTCCTTTTTCTTCTGCTTGACCAGAAAAATTCCGCCTCCGAGCAGGCAGATGATTACGAGCACCGTAATTACGATGCGAATAGACCGCCGCATTCTGCTTTACTCCTTTTTCAAGTTGTTTCCCTGCCGGCTGCCCGCCGGGTACTCCCTATGCGAAAATTGCCCCATAGGACATGCCCACGATGGTGGAGAGCACCACGATGATGCCGGAAAAGGTGCCGGTTTTTTTCCAGCCCATGATGCTGCCGATGACAATCAGATTGGGCAGCGACAGGGCCGGTCCGGCCAGAAGCATTGTCAGCGCAGGACCCTGGCCCATGCCTGAGCCCAAAAGCCCCTGGAGAATGGGCACCTCGGTAAGGGTTGCAAAATACATCAGCGCCGAGGCAAGGGCTGCGATTACATTTGCCTGAATCGAGTTGCCGCCCACCAGATCGGCAATGTAGCGCTCCGGAATCAGAGCGGTCTCCCCGGGCCGGCCCAGGAAAAACCCGGCAAAAATCACGCCGGCAAAAAGCAGCGGGAAAATCTGTTTCATGAAGCCCCAGGTGGAGTCCACCCACTGGGTAAGTTCATCGCGTTTGAACCAGGAATAAAGGATAAAGCCCAGGATTACCAGAAGGGCTCCGGTAACGATCCATTTGAGATTGAATATGGTTTGCCACAGCATGGCTGCATCCTCTGCCGGCTTGGCAAAAGCGGCAAAAATCAGGATCAGGATCAGCACCAGCATAAACATGGCTTCCTGGACAAGGGACCGGCCGGTATCTTCTTCTTCAGGCAGGTGCATCTGGGCGGCCTGGCGCTGTGCTTCATCCCTGCGGAAGATAAAATGCATGGAAAGGCCTACAATGACGGCAAAAAATATGGCGCCAATGGCCCTTGCAAGGCCCAGCTGCCAGCCCAGCACCCGGGCGGTGAACACAATGGCCAGCACGTTGATGGCCGGTCCGGAATACAGAAACGCCGTGGCAGGCCCGATACCAGCGCCTCTGGAGTAAATGCCTGCAAACAGCGGCAGCACCGTGCAGGAACACACTGCCAGAATGGTTCCTGAAACCGAGGCCACGGAATAAGAAAGACATTTGTTTGCCTGGGCACCGAAGTATTTCAGTACAGATGTCTGGGAGACAAACACGGCGATGGCCCCGGCAATGAAAAAGGCCGGAATCAAACAGGTCAGTACGTGCTCCCGGGCATATTCCTGAAGCATCATAAAGGATTCCAGGCCGGACTGACGTATAATTTCGTGGTTCCAGGGCATATAATAAGCCACCAGGAAAAAGATCACAAGCAGCAGGAGTTTGTAGCGTTCCTTGATATCCATTTTAATTCTCTCTGATTTATATGGTCATGAATATATATCGTTATATCGGAATATATAAATTGAAATATCTTTTGTCAACCGTGCCGCGCAAAAAGAAGCCTGATAGAATCATAACAAATTGTTTTTAAACAATTTACGAATCCATCAGGCTGCTTTTTGAAAAGCCATTTTTTTTATCCGCAGCAGCAGCCCCCACCCCCTCCGGGCATGCGGGGGTTAGAACCGGAAAAGCCGTTGTCCCAGGAGTCGGGCTTAAAGATCGTGTTTTTAACGGCCTGCTTGACGATACCCAGGTCTTAGGCATCCAGCTTGAAGTCCTTGTTTTTCTCAATTCCGTATTCGGTTACCACCAGGTGGCGGGGGCCGGGAAGCTGCACGCCGGCTCTTTCTGCAG
>JAABTZ010000352.1 GCA_011389605.1 Desulfobacteraceae bacterium | reverse complement strand
GCTCCCAGAAGTCCCCTGTTTTCGACCTGCTGGACTGCAATGTGCAGATCGGCCATGTTTAACGTGCCGGTCATGCCGTAGAGCAGCCCTATGCCGGTAATAAACAAAAGGGTCGAAAACAGATTGATCATGACATATTTCACCCCGCCGTCGAGCTGGCTTTTTTCCCGGCCCAGCACCAGCAGGCCGAAAGATGCCATCAGCATCACCTCAAACCAGACGTAAAGGTTAAAAAGATCGCCTGTCAGAAACGCGCCGCACACCCCGCCTGTCAGGATATGAAGCAGGGGCTGATACCCGGCTTCCAGAAGCTCGGCCTTGATCTCCGATCTGGAATAGGCGGTAACCGCAAGGCCAAGAATTCCGGTGACGGCCACGAGAATGGCGCTTAAATGGTCTGCTGCCATGGTTATGCCAAAGGGTGCAGGCCAGTTTCCTATCTGCATGGTAGTTATACCGTCCCGGCAGACCTTTGCAAGAAGCATCATGCACACGCCAAGGTGAACAAGGGAGCCGCAAAGGCACAGATGACCCTGGCGGACAAAATCCTTTCTAAACCACAGGGAAGCCCCTGCGGTTGCAAAAGGCACAATAACGGGGAGCACAACAGCCCAGTTCATGCCTGCTCCTTCCGGGAGCACCAGGAATCGCCGCTTTTGCCAGGTGTGCCCGGTGAGACAGCGTGCTGCTCTTCGGGCTCGGAAATACGCATGGATTCGGTTTCAACCGTTCCAAGAGCCTGGTATGTCCGGTAAAAAAGTATGAAAACAAAGGTCAGAAGCGCAAAACCGATCACAATGGCGGTTAGTATCAAGGCCTGGGGAAGAGCGTTTGCCAGAGGCTCTGCAGAAACAACAGCATTGGCGTCAATGAGCGGGGGGTGGATTTCCGAAAGCCGCCCGGCAATAAAAATCAGCAGATTGACCGAGTTTGTGGCAATAACAAGGCCGAAAATAAACCGTATCAGGTTTCCGGACAGCATCAGATATATGCTTGCAGCAGCCATGATGCCGCATATCAAAGACAGCAAAGCTTCCATATCAGTCCCCGGTTTCCAGGTCTTCTTCAAGGGCGAGAATCAATGTTAAAATTGCCCCCAGAACTATGCAGTACACCCCGACATCAAATAAAAAAGGGGTTCCCAGAACTATTTGCCTTCCATCTAATTCTGCAACAGAGCGCCATAGCCCGGTTAAAAACGGCCTTCCCGCAGCCGCGGCAGCCAGGCCGGAAACAACAGCCAATCCCATTCCAAATGCAATCATCCTTATGGAGTCCACACGCAATGCCCTGCGCACAGATGCAGCCCCCTCAGCGATTGCATACAGGGCAAAGCCCGTGCCGGCAACCAGGGCCCCTGAAAAGCCGCCGCCGGGTGCATTATGCCCGCGCAAAAGCAGGTAGACTGAAAACACCAGGATCATGCTCACAAGCAGCCGCGTTGCAGTTGTTAGAATAAGGGATCTTGTCATATCAGTTCTTTCTTTCCTGAACCGAGCTTTTCAGATTTTTAAAAGCAATTCAGGACTTTTGTTTCCGCAGCAGTGCATAGCCGGCAATTCCGGCCGCGGCCACCACTATAATCTCGCCTAAGGTATCCATGCTCCTGAAATCAACAAGGATCACATTTACAATATTGCGCCCGTGGGCTGACAGGTAGCTGTTGGCCTCGAAAAAATCCGTGACGGAACGATCCAGGGGCGCAGACAGAACAGAGAGAAGAAGCGTGGTTACCAAAACACCCATGGATGCCGCCAGGAGCCCGTCAAAAACCTTTCCTGAAAAACTTCTCGTATCACCGGAGCTCAAAGACGGCAGCCTGACCAGAATAATGGCGACAATAATCACGGTCAAAGTCTCCACCAGAAGCTGTGTCAGGGCAAGGTCCGGGGCCCCGAAACTTAAAAAAACAATTGCGATCCCCGCTCCCATAACTCCCAGGGAACAGATGGCAAGAAGAACCGAGCGGGTTATAACCACGGTCCCAACCGCCCCGAGGATAACGGCAAGCAAAATCACCTGCTCGGGCCGCGGCATGAAAATATCAATTCCTGAAATTGTGCCTGTCCCCCGAATATAGCTGTATCCGGCAGCAATTACAAAAGCGGCTACAACAATATAGAAATACCTGTGCAGTGATCCGTTCTGCAGGATCCGGTTCTGGAGCCGGCCCATTGCCGCCACCCCGTCTACAACCCAGTCATACAAGCCCGAGGCATCAAAGGAGACAGAGCCGTAAACTGAACACACCCACTGATTGACCCGCGCACGGTTTAAATAAAAAGTTGCGCCTATCATCAGTGTCAAAACGCTTAAGGCAAGGGGCTGGTTTATTCCGTGAAACAGGGTAAGCTCAACGTACTCCGGAGTATAATGCAGGGCTGAAACCGCGGGATTGATCAAGACATTTCCAACGATTTCCGGGACCACGCCGAACATAACCGTTATTCCGCCCAAAACAGCCGGGCCGCACCACATCCAGGCAGAAGCCTCTTTTGTGCCGGCATGCACGCCGGTTTTATCCGACAAAAAAGGCCTGATAAGAAAAACACCCGCCACGGCCGCCATCAGTCCGTTTGCCAGAACAGCGGCACCGGTTGCAAGCCCCGGCATCATTGTTTCGGCAAGGGTGCCCTTATACATGATTTCCTTTCCGATAAAACCGAAAAACAGGGGAAATCCTGCCATGGAAAAACATGCGGCAAATGCGGAAAGTCCAGTGGCAGGCATGGACCTGGCAAGACCGTCGAGCTTTTCTATCTCCCGGGTTCCCTCCTGGTGATCTACAATTCCGGCAACAAGAAACAGGGCAGACTTATACAGGGCGTGGACCAGCAGAAAAGTCATGACCGCAGTCAGCGATGGCGTTGTCTGCCCGCCAAGCAGCATGGTCATTATTCCCAGGGCAGCCACTGTGGTGTAGGCAAGTATTTTTTTAAGATCCGACTGGCCCAGGGCTGTAACAGCGCCCATGACAGCGGTAATCGCGCCTACGATTACAAGGGTTGCCTCCCACGGGACTGTATTGCCTAAGATGGGATGAAATCTTGCCAGAAGATAGATGCCACCCTTTACCATGGTGGCTGAATGAAGATATGCGCTGATGGGCGAAGGCGCTGCCATGGCATTGGGCAGCCAGAAATGGAACGGAAACTGGGCCGACTTAGTAAATGCGCCTGAAAACAACAAAGAAAGGATGGGAATATATAAGGCATGCCCTTTTAAATCAGCTGCCAGGGGCACCATTTCAGAAATCTCATAGGTGCCGGCTGCAATTCCTATGAGCAAAAAACCTGCCAGAAGTGCAAGCCCACCGGCACCCGTGACAAGCAGGGCCTGGCGGGCGCTTTTCCTGGAAGCCTCCTGCTCGTGCTCAAAGCCGATTAGCAGATAGGAAAATATGGTGGTCAGCTCCCAGAACACAAACAGGGCAACGGCGTTATCAGCGGTTACAAGACCGATCATGGAGAGCATAAAGGCGTGGAGAAAAACAAAAAACCGGCCGGTGTGCCTGTGTCCGTGAAGATAATCCACCGCGTAGATGGTGACAAAAAAGCCAATGCCGGTGATAATCAAAACAAAAAGAATGCTCAGCCCGTCGAGGTTAAAAGACAGGTTTACGCCCAGGCCTGGAACCCAGGCAAAGGCTGCCTTAAAGCCACTGCCTGCCATGGTTTGTGGTACCATGGCAAGTGCCCCGAGAAACAAAGCAAGGGGAAACAGCCCTGATGCCCTTGCAATCCAGTCTTTGCTTTTTCCGGCTAAATGAGTCTCCATTGCAAATGTCCGGGTCTGAAAATCCTTTTAAAAATGATGACACCGTAAAAAGTCCAATATCTGCGTTACGCGCGATTTCTCAGAATTTCACGTACGGCTAAGTACGCTGCATTCTTCGAA
>JAABTZ010000351.1 GCA_011389605.1 Desulfobacteraceae bacterium | reverse complement strand
CGCTCTTCCGATCTTAGAAATGCCGACGGGAAAAAAGAAGAGTCAGTTCCGTAATTCCGGCGACAGTACCGAATTCCTGGCAATTCGTTACTGTCGCCGGAATTATTATGCCCGCAGGCTGTTTTGCTGACACATTTTGAGGTATTTTGAGATTATTATACCGCAGTAGGGACAATCATCAACAGGAGTGACAAATTTTGTCAGGTCATTGCCGCATTTGGGACATAGGGTATGGCAACTCTCCGAATCGGACCCGAAACTGCTTTCGTTTTGTTCTCCGGACGAATCCACCCGGCAGGAAACCCCCATTTTGGCAAAAACCTTCTGCTGCCTGAAAGCTTTTTCCCGGTCCAGGCCCTTTCTGACAATAATGGGCTTGTCTTGAAACAGACGACGGATATTTTCCGCATCTCTTCCCAAACGCCGGGCCACGTGCTCAATAACATCCCGCCTGCTAAAGCCGGGCATGACCCCGCCTTCAAACACCAGACTATATCCGTTGCTTTCCTCCACCATGATTCTCCTCGGCTTGCATGAAGTGAACGATTTTTAAGATGACAGCGCTGCCGGGCTATAAGCAAATTTTATGCCACAGCTGCATCTTGCAAAAAATCATTTCCGGCCCTATTTTCTCAGAAAATAATTTACTTTCACGTCAAGTATGTTAAAAATAAAAAATTTGACGTTTATTGCCCTTGTAATCAACCTTAAGAAAACAAGCAGGAATCATGCGAGACGATATCATCGAAATTCGATGGCACGGACGTGGTGGCCAGGGAGCCATCACTGCGGCCAAAATTGTAGCCGAAGCCGCCTTTTCCTCGGGCTACGGCGGTGTGGTCATGGCACCAACCTTTGGAACCGAGCGAAGGGGTGCGCCAGTGCTGACCTCCCTGAAAATATCAAAAAACAAAATCTACGACCTGTCGCCAATTACCGAGCCGGACATGGTACTGGTGCTTGATCATCTTCTGGTGGAGGAAATGGATGTTGCAGCCGGCCTCAAGGACGGTGGGCTTATTATAATCAACTCGCCCAGACCCCCCGAAGCCTTCTGCTTTCCGGGTATGAAAGTGGCCACAGCAGATGTCACAACCATGTCGGCAAACGCAGGCCTGCCCACGGGCATTGTAAACACCGGCATAATAGGAGCTTTTGCCAAAGCCGCGGGAATTCTGGACATAGAAACCCTGGCCGGGGCCATAGAAGGGGAATTTGCCGGAAAAAACCCTGAAAAAAATATTGCGGCCGCCCGCATGACCTATGAGATTACCCATATTGGAGGCGCCTGATGAACGACTCACAGGATACTAAAAATAAAGATAAATTCGCCTGCCGGATATCCCACAGCGAGCCCGGTCCCGGCGACGGGGGACGCACCGGATCCTGGCGGGTCCTGCGGCCGGTCATTGACCTGGACAAATGCATCCCGGCCAAACGCAACAAGCCGGCCTGCTTTAACTGCTGGCTTTATTGCCCTGACGGGGTCATAACCAAAACCATTCCGCCCACCATTGACTATGAATACTGCAAGGGCTGTGAGATCTGTGCTGAGGAATGCCCGGCCGACGCCATCACCATGGTGGAAGAAACCCTGATTCTCATGGAGGAAGAATAATCTCATGCATATAATTGAAGCGGGCAACGTGGCGGCTGCCATGGGGATCAAACTGGCCGGCGTCCAGGTGATTGCAGCCTATCCCATCACTCCCCAGACACCCCTGACTGAAAAATTATCTGAACTGGTGGACTCCGGTGAGATGGATGCTCAGTACATTCCGGTTGAAAGCGAACATTCAGCCATGTCGGTTTGCATTGCAGCATCCAGCACAGGATCACGGGCATTTACAGCCACGAGCGCAAACGGGCTGCTTTACATGCATGAACAGCTCCAATGGGCTGCCGGAGCCCGTCTGCCCATTGTCATGTGTGTTGTCAACCGCGGAATCGGAGCTCCCTGGACGGTGTGGAACGATCATCAGGATGCCATGAGCCAGCGGGATACAGGATGGATCCAGCTGTATTGCTGCGATCATCAGCAGATTACAGATACCGTCATACAGGCATTCAAAATTGCCGAAACTGTACGCATACCGGTGATGGTATGCTATGATGGCTATATCCTGTCTCACACTTACATGCCCTTTGATGTGCCAAAACAATCTGACATTGACCGTTTCCTGCCGGCATTTGAACCTGACTGGGCCCTGAACCCGGCATGCCCGGCCAATCTCAACACGGTAACCCTGCCCGACATCCGTCCTGATATCCGGGGCAACATAGCTCCCGGCTACATGGAAATACGCCACAACCTGCATACAGACCTGCGTCGTGCCATTGAGGTAACCGCAGACGTTGATGCAGAGTTTACCGAAATCTTCGGCCGGGGAGGAAACCCTTTTATCGAGACGTACCATTGTAACGATGCCGCGCAGGTTATTATCTGCATGGGATCTTTGTCCTATCAGATACGCGATGTGGTGGATTTGCTTCGGCAGGAAGGTGTCTCAGTGGGAGTGGCGGGCCTGCGTCTTTACCGGCCATTTCCTGACAAGGCAGTGGCAAAAGCCCTGGCAGGCAAAAAAGAAGTAATGGTATTTGAAAAAGCTCTCAGCTACGGCTACGAAGGACCTCTTTTTACTGATATCAAAGCAGCCCTTTACGGTATTGAGAATCCGCCGGCTGTCCGCAATTTCATCCTGGGCCTTGGAGGTCGGGAAATCCTGACCCGGGATCTTTACAAAACAATCAAAGCCGAATGCAGTCAAACTCAGGTTAAACAAAACGATCCGGTTTTCATCGGGCTGAAGCTGTGAAGCTGTAAGCAACAGCGGTCGAAAAAGCGGTGTGCAAAATAACATGGACACCCATTTACAAATCATAAATCAGGATTTATCATGGCAACCCAAAAAACCACTATCCTTACCCTGCCGGAAGAAGAATTCGTGCATCCGGGCAACCGGGCATGCGCCGGCTGTGGTTTAAGCATTGTTTACAGAACCGGTTTAAAAGCCCTGGGGCGAAATACCATTCTGGTTGTCCCCCCCAGCTGCCTTACCGTTCTCCAGGGGCTCTATCCAATTGCCTCAACCCAGCTGCCGTGCCTCAACGTCACCTTTGCCTCCACGGCTGCCGCAGCAACAGGAGTTCTGGGAGCACTTCGGGCTCAGAAACGGCCCGATGTCCAGGTGGCGGCCTGGGCCGGAGACGGCGGCACCAGTGATATAGGTCTTCAGGCCCTGTCAGGGGCCTGCGAACGCGGGGAAAATTTTATATTTATATGCTATGATAATGAAGCATACATGAATACCGGGGTTCAGCGCTCAGGCACCACCCCCCAGCACGTCTTGACCACCACCACGCCCATTTCCGGCAAGCATCAGAGGAAAAAAGACGTGCCCGCAATAATAGCGGCCCATAACATAGACTACGTGGCCACGGCATCTGCGGCCTATCCACTTGATTTCTATGATAAAGTGTGCAAGGCTAAAACCATTTCCGGTCCCAAATACATCCACGTACACACCCCGTGCCCGGCCGGGTGGGGATTTTCCGCACGGCATACGGTTAAAATCGGCCGCTTGGCAGTGGAAACAGGGCTGTTTGACCTCTATGAACTGGAAAACGGAAAATTTCAACTCACCGGAGCATCGGAAAAACTGCTGGGCAAAAAACGCAAACCTGTTTCAAAATACTTTGCAACCCAGAGCCGGTTCCGCGGGCTGGACAAAGAAAAAATAGAGGCCCTGCAGACTGAAGTCGATGAAAAATGGGCAGCTTACGAAAAAATTGCTGAAGGTGTCTGCTGAAACCTAAATTGAGCGATTTTCAAGTTTGCCGCAGATACAAGGAAGATGCAGACTGGCTATAGTCAACTATGCGAGGCTGCATATGACGCAGCAGATGCGGTAAA
>JAABTZ010000350.1 GCA_011389605.1 Desulfobacteraceae bacterium | reverse complement strand
TGAAAAAACCGACTCCAAGGTTCAGCGCCGCTACGAAAACCGGTAAGGACCTTTTTTGCAGACAGGTGAATTTAAAAATCCCGGGGCTTGCAGATAATTTCCCGGACTTTAATGTCAAAAAAGCCGGTCTGGTGGGCTGGTTTGATCACCAGGGCAGTGTCTGCACCCCGGGCCGAGCCGCCAACCGCAACAATGTCGGCTCCTGAAAGCGCGCCGCCGTCTGCTGCCATCACTGCAATTTCCACGCACACCTTGGTGCCCTGGCCGAATAGTTTAAGGGTGTCGGCCATGAGGAGGGCCGGGTAGAGGCCGCCGTGTTTTTTGGCAACCGAGCGCTCAACGCCTGAAAGGGCATGGGTTGCCATGATAACTTTAACCCCTTTTTCTTCCAGCTCTTTTCTGACTTCGTCTTTCATCCTTTTTTCAAATGGCTGGCTGAAACCACAGTGGTAGGTCACAGCCACAATGTCAAAGCCTTTGAATATTTCAATTGCCTGAAAGGCTGTCTCACCGGAAGAAGATGCCACAACCACTTCGCTGATATCCAGCTGTCTTGCCCGTTGAAAGGCAAGTTCCAGTGTCTTTACCGTATTTTGCTTTCCTGCGGAATCAAAGTAGTTCATAGTTTTCTCCGTAAGCATCTGGTTTTATCCCGGGGTATGCGGGGATTATTGTTTGCTGATTATCGTTGTCGGCAGACAAACTATATTGTATCCTTGTAGCGGCGGTCAAGAACTGAAACGATGATTTATGGGAAATGAGGGTTTAAATGATCATTGATATTCATACACATCTTTTTCCCGGGGTGATCCGCAGCAACCGGGATAACTATTTTTTGGACGAACCGGCTTTTGCCCTGCTGTACCGCAGCCCCAAGGCCCGGATGATAGGTGCGGAAGACATAATCAGGTCCATGGATGAACACGGGGTCGATATCTCCGTTGTTTTTGGATTCCCGTGGCTTAACCCGGAGACATGCCGGCAGCATAATGATTATATCATTGAATCGGCAGCCAAATGGCCTGAGCGTTTAAAGGGATTCTGCTGTGTTAGTCTCTATGACCGGGGCGCGGAAAAGGAAGTGGAGCGCTGCCTTGAAGCCGGGCTTTCAGGCGTCGGGGAACTGGCTTTATACGGCAAGGGCGGAATTACAAATGAAGCCATTAAAAGCCTGGCTCCCATCATGGAGCTTTGCCGCAGAGCCGGCCTGCCCGTACTTATTCACACCAATGAGCCCGTGGGGCACCAGTACCCCGGCAAAACCGAAAATACCCTGGCCCAGATCTATGACATGGTCAGGGCATATCCGGAAAATACAATTATTCTTGGTCACTGGGGCGGGGGGCTGTTTTTTTATAATCTGCTTAAAAAAGAGGTCAACGATGCTCTTGCCAATGTTTATTTTGACACGGCAGCCTCCCCGTTTCTCTATGATTTGCGGATCTACCGCGAGGCTGCCCGGCTGGCGGGTGAAGACAAAATTTTGTTTGGAACCGATTATCCATTGATTGCCCCGGACCGCTATTTCAGGGAAATCGATTCTTCAGGGATATCTCCGGAGGTCCGTGAAAAAATACTGGGGCACAACGCGGCCCGGATTTTATCTGTCTGACAATGAAATTAATCTACCAACAGCTTCAGCAGCAGGCGTTGCGTATTGCCGCACAATATCCGGAACCTGATTTTTATTCGGATTATTCCGGCCAGGTGGAGCTGTCCCGCAGGTTTTTCCGGCATGATGCGGTGGTGGCGGATCTGTGGGATTTTGTTGCCCAAAATATTGAAAACGACTTTGGCCACGGCCTTATCCATGTGCGTGAGGTGGCCCTGGATGCCGGGACGCTGGTGCTCATAGAAGATGCCGATGCCTGCCGCAGTAAAGAGATGCGGGATAACCGCCTGCGAATGGCCCATGCCGCGGGCCTGCTTCATGATATCCGGCGGAAGGAAAAAAATCATGCAGCCGCCGGGGCGGCCTTCGCACGACAGGTACTTGGTCATTACCCTTTTGCCAGCCATGATATAGAAGAAATCTGTCTTGCCATTGCCAATCACGAAGCCTTTGGAAGACACGAACGGGGCAGCAGCAGCGAGGCTCTTTTGCTGTCAGACTGTTTATATGACGCAGACAAGTTCCGGTGGGGACCGGAGAATTTTACCCGTACTGTCTGGAAAATGCTGGCTTACCGTGATATTCCCGTGGAGGTTTTCATGGAGCATTACCCCCGTGGCATGGCATTTTTAAAAAAGGTCAGGCAGACTTTCCGCACTCCCGCGGGACGGGAGTATGGCCCGCAGTTTATTGATCTGGGAGTTGCCATCGGAGATGAACTTTATGATTTGCTTTGTGCCCGGATCAGCAGAACGGACTCCCCTTGTCCGTAACCAGGGGAAGTCGACTGTCCGCTGGCGCAATTGTCCAAAACAGCCCCGGGAAATCTCATGTCTTGTCCCTGGCCTTTTCGTTGGTTTTCTGATGCTTGGCAGCTACAATAGGCGTGTTTAAAATAAGCGCTGAAGACCCTTCAAATCTTTGAATATCCAGACTCAAAGACTCCCGGTCGATCTCAAAATAGCGGGAGATGACTTCCACCAGGTCTTTCTGCAGCTCTTCGAGCATGCCATCCTTGACTTCGAGCTTGTCATATACCAGGGCGAACTGGAGGCGTTTTTTTGCCACGCTTCTGCTGTCTTCGGATTTATTCAGCAGCTTTTTGATCAGGGAATTAAAGGACATGATTAATTATTCCTGTTTTTTCCGGCCGAGTTTTTTACCGAGTTTTTTCCAGAAGGATTTCTGGGCCATTGGATCATCTATGGGAAGGTCGGGATGACCGTCTAAACGCATGGCAATGCGTGTAAACGCCTCTCCGGCACGGGAATCTTTCTGCTGCACAATGGGCTTGCCGGTGTTGGATGAAACCACAACTGCATCATCCATTTCAACCAGGCCAAGCAGATCAATGGACAAAACATCCACCACGTCCACGTGGCTGAGCATGTCGCCTTTTTCCACAAGCTTGGGAACGATTCTGTTGACAATGAGCTTCGGGGATATGGAACGGGCATAAAGAAGTCCGATTACACGGTCTGCGTCCCGCACCGAGGAGACTTCAGGGGTGCAAATCACAATGGCTTCGTCCACGGCCTCGATGGCGTTTTTAAATCCCTGTTCAATACCGGCCGGACAGTCAAGAAGTGCAAAATCGTATTCTTTTCTGAGCTTATTGCAAAGCCAGACCATGTTTTCGGGTTTTATAACATTTTTATCATCGCTCTGGGAGGCGGGAACCAGAAACAGATTGTCGATCCTGCGGTCCTTGATGGCGGCCTGCTTGAGCTTGCATTTGCCCTGGACCACATCCACCACGTTGAATACGATCCGGTTTTCCAGGCCCATAACCACATCAAGGTTGCGCAGCCCTATGTCCATGTCGACTACGGCCACCCGTTTGCCCTGAAGGGCCAGGGCCGCGCCGATGGAGGCGGTCACCGTTGTTTTGCCCACCCCGCCTTTTCCGGACGTTACCACTATCACTTTACCGTCCACTTTTCACCTCATTGCAAATGTTTTTCCCTGTTTTGGCCTCTTGGATCCGCCGTATCAACGGATTTCCGGCCATGCCAGCCGCCTGAAGATATTTTCCTTCAAATAGTCGGCTACAACGATCTGGTTGTCTTTCAAACACGCGTATTCAGGCTTTCTGCCGGAAGACGACGGCGTGCCGGCAGCAACATAACCGGCGATCTGGATCTGGTTGGGCCGCATATCAAGGGCCAGTACAATGGATTTTTCATTTTCCGGCTGACCGGCAGCAGCCGTTCCCAGAAGACTGCCGAGAATAATTATATCCCCGCCGGCAATGGCTTCCGCCCCCGGGTTTAGATCGCCAAGGATTATAAGGTGTTTGCGGGCTT
>JAABTZ010000349.1 GCA_011389605.1 Desulfobacteraceae bacterium | reverse complement strand
TTTTAAAATATAAATTGATGTTATCCTTTAAAATTAATTGCTTTTAAAAATCTGAAACGCTCAGTTTAGGGAATATTATTTTCGGCCGGGGCGCATTTGTGCAAAAGGATGAAGCGTTGCTTACGGTCCATATCCCCGCAGCATCAATGGAATTGAAAATAACCGTGCCGGAATACCGGCTTTCGCTCATGCGGCTGCTGCTGGGCTTTGGCATTTTCCTTGAAGCACCTTCGGGCATTTCAGTCAGCCGTTTTCTGGAGCAGGCCCTGGGCGTGGATGCCGGCTATATTGAAAACCGCATCCAGACTTTGTTTATGGACGGGCACGCCGTGGACAACCCGGAATCCAAACATATCCAAAAACCCTGCACCCTGGCGGTCTCAGCTGCCATGCCCGGGGTTTTCGGAGCGGCTTTCCGCAAACAGGGAACTTACAGCGGCCTTCGGCAGGGTTGGGAAAAAAGCGGCGAAGATGAAAAAAACGCAGTTGAATCCGGCAGGCCTGTTGGCGTCAAGCTCAAATGCTTCAACCAGGTGGCCGCGGACCTGGGCAGCGGCCTGCTGGCCCACGGTGTGTCAATGGACATAGAAGACGTGCGGCAGTTCTGGAAACGGCAGGAATCAGTGCTTAAAAAAGACTGCCGGGTCATCTGCATCAACCAGACCAAGGCTGCCGCCGGCCAGGTGGCAAAAGAGCTGGCCGTAAAAACAGGGCAGGTGCACATCCAGGTCCAGGCAGAATCCCTTGAAGGAACAAAAAAGGCTTCACCGACTTTTTAAGCCCCGGGGTCTACCCGCCGCCCACGGGCGGAAACATCCCGACCCGGTCGTTTTCCGAAAGCACGGTATCAAGGTTTTTGCGAACGCCGTTGATAAACACGAGCTTGACTTCAGCTTCCGGAACTTCAAAGAGTTGCAGCAGATCACGGGCCGTGGATCCGGCCGGAGCCGAAACAGTGATGCCCTTTGATCTGGCCTCGTCTGGCAGGTATTTGGCCAGGGAGGCATACAGGTAAAAATCAATGTTCATTTTTCATCCCCGCACCCCTTAAAAGAATTTAATACACAACGCCGAATATGAATACAGACCGCAATGACCGCCTGGCCGCAGTTGTGGCAGACATGGCGGAAAAAATCAATGATGCTGCAAAAAGACCGGTCCGGGTAATTTCAGAGGCCAGCGCCCAACAAGCAGCCCGGCAGTGCAGTACCGGCCTGGCACAAATCTATGCGGCAGCCCTGGAATCAGGAGTCTGGCCTATCAGGTACATGCGAAATGCACAAAGCCTGTCTGCCAAAGACCAGCTCATACTGGCCCGGGCCAGCATTGCCGTCATCGGTGCCGGCGGTCTTGGTGGCAGCATAGCGGCTGCAGCCGCACGCCTGGGTATCGGCAAACTCACCATCGCCGATCCGGATGTATTTGAGGAATCCAACCTCAACCGCCAGGTCATGGCCACCATGGATACCCTGGGGGCAAACAAGGCTGAAACCGCAAGCGCACTGCTGGATAGGGTGAACCCGGCAGTGGCGGTTCGGGTTTTTACCGGGCGCATGACTGAGCACAACGCCTCAGATATTCTTGCCGGCGCAGATGCCGCAGCCGATGCCTTAGACAGCGTTGCGGCGCGAATGACCCTGGCCGATGCCTGCAAACAGGCGCGCATACCCCTGGTGCATGCCGCCATTGCAGGATTTGAAGGCCAGATCATGACAATTTTTCCCGAAGATAACGGCCTTGAAACCATTTACGGAGAAAACAGGAAAACTACCTCTTCCGAAATGTCGCCTGAAGCGGTCATGGGCGTTCCCGGGGTCACACCGGCGCTGATGGCAACACTTCAGGTCATGGAAATCGTCAAAATTCTCTTGGGCCGGGGCCGGGTATTGAGAAACCGGATGCTTTACGTGGATCTGGAAAACGCCGGATTCCAGGAGTTTTCCTTTGACAGCGGCCTGGAAGAAAGCTAACCCCGCCCCCCCTGATCCGTGATGAGCTGTTTTACACGCTGCTCGATCTGGTCCCGCACCCGGCGCATGAAATCCAAGGACTGCCCGGCCGGGTCGGGCAGGTCCCAGTCCGCGTAGGAAACCCCGGGAATATAGGGACACTGCTCACCGCAGCCCATTGTCACGACCATGTCGGGCCTGGTTTCGGCAATGACATCATCAATTAATCCGGGGGTGCGATAAGCCATGTCAATGCCCT
>JAABTZ010000348.1 GCA_011389605.1 Desulfobacteraceae bacterium | reverse complement strand
TCCGCCATGACCTCCTGCATCATGGAATTGACCTGCCGGGCCGGGGTGCTTCCGGCATTTAACACCTCCATGCGGTTGCCGGCCAGATACTGGGCAAACGCTGATGCCATCTGACTTCTGCAGGCGTTTTCCCTGCAGGCAAACAGAATCTTTTTGCGCGAAAACATGTCACTTATATAACCGGCGGAAGCAGCCACATCGTCTTTTAATTTCGGATTTTTTTTCAGATCACCAGGTTCCTCGACTCTTCTGTAGGTGATGGAATCCGTGTACTGTGCCCCCACTGCATCAAAGAAATAACGGGCAGTCAGGCTCATGCCGTCAAACAGGTTCTTGCCCTTGGTGGCCCCCACGGAAAGAAAAAAACCCTTTCGCCACGGCCGGTTGGGATCCTCTAACTCAAGACGGTACCTGCGGGCCCACAGGGCCTGGGTTCGGTCAATGACGGCCTTGATTGGCGAAGGGAAATTATAAAAATATACCGGACCTGCCAGCACAACCACATCGGCCCGCCGCAAAGCTGCATAAACCCGGCCGGCCATGTCATCTTCTTCAAACACGCAAAAGCCCTTTTTCTCGCAATGCCCGCATCCAATACAGGCCTTAACCTGAAGACGGGCGGTGTGCATCTTTTCAGTTACCGCACCCCGGCCGGCAAGATGCTCCAGAAAAGCATCCAGCAGATAATTGGTATTGCCCTTTAAACGCGGACTGCCCTGAAGGCCCAAAACATGCATCAGCACTTTTCCCTTTCACCTGAAATTACAAAACAAGCACGCCGGGCCAGATCTTTGACCCGAAGTTGCACCACCTGCCAGTTTTCAAAAAACTCAATTTCTGCATCGTCTGAAAACAGGCTTTTCAAAGCGCCAAGATTTTTATGATCCCCTTCATTGCCCAGGGCCCAGGCAGAAATGCCCCGGTGCACGGCATCGGCTGATGCTATAAAGGATAGCAGGTGCGGCACTGCGGATTTGATCCTCTCCGGCTCTGAGCAGGCAAGCCGCCCTATCCCCCACAAAAGTCCCCTCTGCAGTCCGGGATGCTCAAGAAAATTCTGCTCCGGATCAATATAGGAGCACAAAATACCGGCGTATTCCTCAGCCATCACCGGGCTGCGGGCCATGGCCGCACCCATGGCCTCGGGAGCCCCCCATCCTATCCCGCCGGATTCATCATTTAGCATCCACATAAAGCGGCGCACGACAACCCGGGCGGATTCCGGATCAGATTCTGCCATGCCAGATACCACGGCACCGGCTGCCTCAACGGCCCTCCAGCGGATTGAGGCATCGGCCTCATAAAAACTTGAAATCAAAGCATTGATGACCTGTTTGGGCCTATGGCCTCCAATAGCCGCCATTGCCTCGTTCATATCAGGGCAGCCAAGGATTTCTCTGATTTCATGCTTAAGTGCTCTGGCACCAGCCAAGGCTAAAACACCACTATTTCAAAACCCTGGTCCCGGAACCCGCCAAAGGACGGATGGCCGGACATGTCATCCAGCAGGACAAGATTCTGCTTTTTTGCAGAATCCTGGGTGCCCATCTGCTTAGAGCAGGCCCTGCAGACACCTGCCAGCAGATTTTCTTCCTTTATCTGCTGCCACATGGGGTTAATTGCGGTTTTTTCATTTTCCAGGCCGGGCAGAAGCTTGGTTGCATCTCCTTCCATGATCACCCGGACCTCATATCCGCGTTTATTCAT
>JAABTZ010000347.1 GCA_011389605.1 Desulfobacteraceae bacterium | reverse complement strand
AATTCATGCCAAGTAGCCGGGCCAGGGCTTCCGGGGCGCCCGGAGATTTGATAGCTGAAAATACCAGGCATCCTGCATGGCATGCCCTGATAGCCTCCGTTAAAGTTTTTTTATCAGGCATATCACCTATCATTATCACGTCAGGATCCGCCTGCAAAAAGGCTTCAACGGCCGAGGCATAATCATGGCCGGCCTCCTGTCCCGCCTCCACCTGCCGAAGGCCATACTGGACGATTTCCACCGGGCTTTCCACGGTCCAGATCTTTTTTTCCGCGTTATTAATACCGGCTGCCATGGAATGAAGAACAGTGGTCCGGCCGGAGCCTGGGGGACCGGAAACAAGAACAAGTCCACGGGACTGGTTTATAAAACCTGTCAGCAAATCAAGATTCTGCCGGGAAAGGCCAAGAGAGTCAAGGGCAATGGGGCCGCCGGAGGGCAGAAATCGCATTACCACATCTTCCTGGTCTTCCATGGTTGGAATAATTGCCACCCTCACAATAATTTCCTGGTTATCGTCTGTCTGAAAACGGAATTTGCCCTGACAGGCGACCTGCCGGCCGGCAATATCCAAGCCTGACATTATTTTAATTCTCTCGGTCAAGGCCCTGCCCCAGGCACCGGAAATGGCCTGATAAGCCCTGCAAACACCGTTGCTTCTCAGACGTATATTGGTATCCATTTGGCCGGGCTGTGGTTCAATATGAATGGCTGTTGCACCTTGCTCCCGGGCCTCGGAGAGCAGGTTGTGCAAAAGCTGACGAACCCGCGTGCTTTTTTCAGTTACCGGTCCGTTTTCCGGCAGGAGTTCTCCGGGAAGATCTGTCAGGGAAGCGCCCTGATCTGCTGGTGTCGAATTGCGGGGCTTTGCTTCGATCACCTGATGAATGATATTTAAAATATCGTTTTCCATGGCAACGGCAACCCTTATGGTCTGCCCGGGAAACAGGTCCCTTATCAGATTCAGGCTGTTAAGGTCATCGGGATTTTCCATGGCCACAACCATATCTCCGTTTTCAAAACCAGCAGGAGCCCATCTCTGGGCCTCCATCCATTCCGTTTTAAGACCGCTGATCAGATCGGCGGGGATTTTAATATCTTCAGTGTATTGAGTTGAAGGCACGTTGTAGTATCGGCTAAGGGCCTCGAGCACCTCATGCTTGGGAATATCAAGATCCTCCACAAGAAAACGCTCCACAGGCTTTCTGCGCTCCCTGGCGGCAGTTATGGCCATATTGAGCTCTTCAGGGGTTGTGATATAGTTCTGGAGCAGATAGTCAAACCTGCCCTTTAGCCGGGAAGTCATTTGACGCTGCTTGTAGAATGCAATTCCAAGAATGCCGGCAAGCTCGGAAATCTTTTTTTCATCATGGGATGTAAAGCCGCCTTCGCGGCTGCGGTTGATTATCTGGACAACACCGAAAACAGAGGATTGAAATAAGATCGGGGCGGCCAGAACCTGTCGGGTTTCAAAACCGGTTTTCCTGTCCCAGGACCGGTCAAACTCAAGCAGGGGATCAATTGCGGCAATTTCTTCAGGATCATATACATCCCTTATATTGACAATGCTTTTGCTTACCGCGCAATAACCGGCGATGCTCCGGCTGTTGACCGGAACCCGGATTTCGGAAATCTCATCACCGGACTTGAAACGGGAAACAAGCTCACGCCTGAGTCCGTCCAAATAATAAATGGTGGTACGCCGGGCGCCCAAAAGATCAGCAATGGCGTTTGGGGCATCAATTAGAATTCCGTCAATATCAGCAGCCGCATAAACGGCATTGGTAATTTCCTGGAGTTTGGTCCGATAGGCTACTTCTGATTTTAATGATCCGGAATCCGGTTTTCCGCCCCTGGCCGGTGAACCATTGGCAACCGGTTTGACATTGTTCATGATATCCCCCTGATCCATTGGCAGCAGGCATTAGCGATACTATAAACTAAACGGTTCTAATCAGTATCCTGCCCGGGCTGCCAGAACCGGTATAATTTTTTGATACCGCCGCCCGCCAGAATAATGGCCATGAGGTAGAAAGCGATGTGCAGAAAAATCCGTACCGGGGCAAAATGGTCGATCTCGGCAAGCTGGTCCATAATGGACGGGACCCGGAAAAAAAATGCGATTCCCATAAACATCAGGGCCGCACCCCAGACAAGTTGAACCATGTCCTGAACTGACATTGGTGGACGGCGATTTGACATATGTTTATTTTTTCCCTAAACAGCTTTGATGGAACCGTAAAAAGTCGGTTTTCAGATGGCACCGTAAAAAGTTCAAGATCAAGGGTTGGGCGATTCCGAAAAATGCAGCGTACTTAGCCGTACGTGAAATTCTGAGGAATCGCGCGAACGCAGATATTGGACTTTTTACGGTGCCATCAATTTTTTTTATATGGACATATAATCATTATCCTAATATATAGCCGTATTTACCGGATGTGTCAACTTGCTTTGCCACAAGCCGCCGGGCATTCCGACCCTCTTGCAGGTCTGCCGGCCGTAGTCACTAAAAGCCTATAAAAAGGAAAAAATGGATACTTCCAGTCAACTCTCGGAACACAAGCTTCAGCTGCGCAGCCTTATTACAAGTGATTACCAGGATGTAAAGGAAATCATGGAACTGGTCTATCCCGATAAAATGGGAGCCTGGGACCGAAGCGAATTTCATACACTAATCCACAGGTTCCCCGAAGGCCAGATATGCATTGAAGACAAGGGCAAAGTCGTTGCCGCCGCTCTTGCCATAATTGTCAATGCAGATATCTACGAAGAAAAACATTCATATGAAGATGTTATCGGAGGCCGCCGGATCAGCGGCCATGACCCTGCAGGAGATGCTCTTTACGGCATCGACATCTTTGTTCACCCTGAGTACCGGGGATTGCGCCTGGGGAGACGACTGTATGACGCGCGAAAAGAGCTTTGCGAAGAGCTCAATTTAAGGGGCATAATTTTTGGTGGCCGCATTCCGGGCTATGACGAGTATTACAAGGAACTCAGCCCTCAACAGTATATTCAGAAAGTAAAGAACAATGAAATCTATGATCCGGTTCTTTCCTTTCAGCTTGCCAATGATTTTCACATAAAAAAAATCCTTAAAAACTATATTCCCGAAGACAACCAGTCCAGGGCCTATGGAATACTGCTTGAATGGAACAACATATATTATGAAAAAAAACGCAAGCTGTTTGGCGGCAGAAAAGCCTATCCCCGCATAGGTGTTGTGCAGTGGCAGATGCGCCCTTTTGCCTCCTTTGATGATTTTATCCAGCAGGCAGAGTTTTTCGTGGACGCAGTTGCAGGCTACAACTCTGACCTGATTTTGTTTCCGGAAATGCTAAATGCACCTCTGCTGCGCAACTTCAACCAGGAAAATCCTGCTGAATCCATGCGTTCGCTTGCCGAGTACACCGAACCACTGCGGGAGGCTTTCCTTAAGATGGCCCTTGCATACAATATAAACATAGTGGCAGGAAGCGTTCCGGAATACAGCGGTGAACATCTCTACAATGTCTCCTATCTCTGCCGGCGCGACGGAACCTGGGATGCCCAGTACAAACTGCACATCACCCCGGACGAATCCCTGTACTGGGGACTTCGGGGCGGAAATGATCTTAGGGTGTTTCAAACAGACATGGGCAAGATCGGTATTCTGATCTGCTATGATATAGAATTTCCCGAATTGTCACGCTACCTGGTTGACAAGGGGATGAACATACTGCTGGTGCCATACTGGACTGATACAAAAAACGCCTATCTGCGCGTGAGGCGCTGCGCACAGGCCCGGGCCATAGAAAACGAATGTTATGTTGCCATATCCGGCAGCGTGGGCAACCTTCCCCGGGTTGAAAACATGGATATCCAGTATTCCCAGGCCGCGGTATTTACGCCTTCGGATTTTGCATTTCCACATGATGCCATTGCAAGATCGGAAGAGCACACG
>JAABTZ010000346.1 GCA_011389605.1 Desulfobacteraceae bacterium | reverse complement strand
GGGATTGGAAAAAAGCTTCCGGTATTCTTCAACCTTTTCCCTGCGCATTGCAACAGGGTCTTCTGCATCGTCAATGGCTTTACGGTGGATAATATTTGCAGCTCCGTCCGCGCCCATGACAGCAATCTCAGCAGAAGGCCACGCAAAGGCCATGTCAGCTCCCAGATGCCTGGAGGACATGGCAATATAGGCACCTCCGTAATCTTTTCGCAAAATCACAAGAAGCTTGGGCACCGTAGCCTCGGAATAACACCACAAAAGCTTGGCCCCGTGCCGGATAATACCGCCGTGCTCCTGGTCGCTTCCAGGCATGTAGCCGGGCACATCCGCAAGTGTGAGCAAAGGGAGGTTGAATGCATCGCAGAAACGTATAAACCGGGTTGCCTTGTCTGAGGCGTCAATGTCGAGGCATCCGGCCAGAAACTTTGGCTGATTGGCTATAATGCCAACCGGCCTGCCGTTTAGCCTGGCAAAGCCCACAACAATGTTTTTGGCATAGTGCTCGTGGGGCTCAAAAAACTCGCCATTGTCCACGATACATGCAATCACGTCCTTTACGTCATAGGACTGATTCGGATCATTGGGCATCAGGCTATCCAGTCCCGGATCGCGCCTTTCCGGATCATCGCCGGTGGCAATGATGGGGGGATCTTCCATATTGTTGGCGGGCAGAAAGGATAGCATGTGCCTGATGCGTTCAATGGCATCTTCATCTGAGTCGCATGCAAAATGGGCAACCCCGCTTTTTTCATTATGAGTGGTCGCCCCGCCTAAATCCTCAAAGGAAATATCTTCGCCCGTGACACTTTTAATCACCTGGGGGCCGGTTATAAACATATGACTGGTCTTTTTAACCATAAACACCCAGTCAGTCATTGCCGGCGAGTAAACCGCCCCTCCTGCAGTCGGGCCCATGATAGCTGAAATCTGTGGAATTACCCCCGAGGCAATGGAATTTCTGTAAAAAATCTCGCCATACCCGCGCAGGGCATCTACGCCTTCCTGGATGCGCGCACCGCCCGAATCATTAAATCCAACCACGGGAACACCTGCTTTCATGGCAAGATCCATTGCCTTGCAGATCTTGGCCGCATGCATTTCACCAAGTGTTCCGGCCCGGGCCGTGAAATCCTGTGCAAAGGCAAACACCGGCCTTCCGTTGACACGGCCATGGCCTGTGATCACCCCGTCGGAGGGAATATCGGCCTTGTCCATGCCAAAATTTACACAACGGTGCTTGACAAATGTATCAATTTCCCTGAATGTATCGGGGTCAAAAAAGCGCTCAAGCCGCTGACGAGCAGTTAGTTTGCCCTTTTCCTGCTGTTTTGCAACGGCCTTTGCGCCTCCCATTTCCCGGATACGGGCTTTTTTTTCAAGAAGCTCCCTGATCTTGTCCGAAACTCCACTCATATTTATGTCCTTTCATGTTCGTGCGTGACCTGATGCAGCAATTTTCTGGCTGCTGCCATGGCCGTTGTCTCTCCATGTTCCAGGCGCCGGGTGATTTCCGGCAAAGATTGCTTAACGCTTTTAAGTCCGTGGAACCATTCTTTTAAACCCTGTTCCACCAAGAAATTAAACCACTGCAAAGCCTGCTCACGGCGCTTGCTTTCAAAAAAACCGGAGGCCTGCATTTTGCAGCGATAATATATAACTGTTTCCCAGATCTCATCGATTCCGCTTATTTCCAGAGAACTGCAGGTAAGCACCGGAGGCTGCCATCCATCTGTGCGCCGGGCCATAAGATTCAGGGCGTTTTCATAGTCCTTTTTAGCTCTTTCTGCCCTGACGATATTGTCACCGTCTGCCTTGTTGACTGCAATGGCATCGGCCAGTTCAATAATACCCCGTTTTATGCCCTGGAGTTCGTCGCCTGCGCCTGCCAGCAGAAGCACCAGAAAAAAATCAACCATTGAGGCTACTGAAAATTCAGACTGACCGACTCCAACTGTTTCCACCATGACAACATCATAGCCGGCAGCTTCAAGAACCAGGATGGTCTCCCGTGTTTTACGGGCTACACCTCCAAGAGTGCCTCCCGAGGGCGACGGTCTGATAAATGCCTGACCATGGGCGGCCAGTTTTTCCATACGGGTTTTATCCCCCATGATACTGCCGCCGCTTTTGGCGCTGCTGGGATCAACGGCCAGGATTGCAACTTTATGGCCTTTTTCAATCAGCCTGATTCCCATGGCTTCGATAAAAGTGCTTTTCCCAACCCCGGGAACCCCGGTAATACCAAGCCTAACAGCGTTGCCTGTGTAAGCCAGAAGGCCGTCCAAAACCTGATAGGTCATCTCCCGGTGCTGGGCCAGGGCTGATTCAATCAGGGTGATGGTCCTGGATATAACCTTACGGTTTCCGGCCCTCACCCCTTCTATATAGTATGCAGCATCCTGAATCATATTACATCAAAACATTTAATACCTGGTTGGCGGAATCGGTCACCATGGTTCCGGGTCCAAACACCTTGGATACACCAATCTTGTAGAGAAAATCATAATCCACCGGTGGTATAATTCCGCCCACAACAATCATAACCTCTTCTGATCCTTGTTTTTTGAGCTCTTCGATCATCTTAGAGACAAGAATCTTATGGGCACCTGCAAGACTGGAAACACCCACAACATGAACATCGTTTTCAATGGCCATCTTGGCTGCCTCTTCCGGGCTCTGAAACATGGGGCTTAAATCCACGTCAAATCCCAGATCAGCATATGCCGTAGCCACCACCTTTACTCCCCGGTCATGACCGTCCTGACCCATCTTGGTCAGCAGAATCCTGGGCCTGCGGCCGTGTTTTTCAGCAAATTCATCAACCCGTTTGCGGATGGATACGATAATTTCGTCATCCTGATATTCACCGGCGTATACGCCGGAGATGCACTGAGTTGTGGCCACGTAGCGACCAAAGACCTTTTCCATGGCATCTGAAACCTCCCCGAGGGTTGCCCGTGCCCTGACAGCTGGAATGCAGGCCTCAAGCAGGTTGCCACCGGATTGGGCACAACTGGTTAGAGCCTCTAAGGCCCGGCGGACTTCATTTTCATCGCGCTTTTCCTTGATCTGGTTAATCCAGCTTATCTGCTCGTCGCGCACTGATTCTGAAATCTCACGCACTTGGATCTCGGTTTCTTCTTCAACGGGATATTTGTTAACCCCTATAATAACGTCTTTTCCCTGATCAATGCGTGCCTGGCGGCGGGCGGCTGCCTCCTCGATGCGCATTTTCGGCATGCCTTCGACAATGGCTTTTGTCATGCCGCCCATTTCCTCAACCTCATCGATAATGGCACGGGCCTGGCGGATAATCTGATCGGTAAGTGCTTCCACGTAATACGAGCCGCCCAGAGGGTCAACAACGCTGGTGATCTCGGATTCTTCCTGGATAATGAGCTGTGTGTTTCTTGCCACCCGGGCTGAAACATCAGTGGGCAGGCTGACCGCCTCGTCAAAGGCGTTTGTGTGAAGCGACTGGGTGCCGCCCAGCACCGCTGCAAGGCCTTCCAATGTGGTGCGGATGATGTTGTTGTAAGGATCCTGTTGGGTCAGACTCCAGCCCGAGGTCTGCACGTGAGTGCGCAGCATGGTGGAGCGCGGGTCCTTGGGATTAAACTGCTGCATCAAATCAGCCCACAAAAACCTGGCTGCGCGAAGCATGGCTATTTCCATGAAAAAATTCATGCCCACGCCAAAGAAAAACGACAGGCGCGGGGCAAAAGCATCAATTTCAAGCCCTGCACCCATGGCGGCCCGCACGTATTCAAGGCCGTCGGCCAGGGTAAAGGCGGTCTGGAGCACCGAGTCGGCCCCGGCTTCCATCATGTGGTATCCGCTGATGCTGACTGTGTTGAACTTGGGCATGTTGGCCGAGCAGTAGCCTACAATATCCGAGACAATCCGCATGGATGGTTCCGGCGGATAAATATAGGTGTTGCGGGTCAGATATTC
>JAABTZ010000345.1 GCA_011389605.1 Desulfobacteraceae bacterium | reverse complement strand
CAGGCTATTTCCGGCCGGATAAACCGTATTCTAAAAGAGGTCAAACAGCTTTATTTTATAGCCGAATCCAATGCACAGACATGTGAGGCAGAACCGGCATCAACTGAAACCATTTGTCACCCCAACCAAACGCCAGACCAGGAGGCATAATGGCACTGACAAAAAATAAAATCGTTGAACGGGTCAATGATCTGGGATTTACCAAGAAAAAATCCGTGGACATCGTGGAGTCATTGTTGGAAATTATCAAGCACAGCCTTGAAAAAGATGAAGATGTGCTGGTGTCGGGTTTTGGAAAATTCTGCATTAAGCAAAAAGAAAGGCGACGAGGCCGGAATCCGGCCACCGGGGAAGATCTTTTATTAAACCCCCGGAAAGTTGTGACTTTCAAATGTTCCGGCAAGCTAAGGGAAAGAATCAACAGGGGGCGATAGATTCCTGCCCCCGATTTTTTCTTCTCATACTCTTTATCAGGCCCAGGGCCCCGGTACAGAAATCGGGGCCTTGTCTTGTTTATTTTCAGTAAAAACCTGCCAAACAAGATTGTATGGATTAAATCAGCCCGGCTTATTTGATTCCGTAGGCTTTCATTTTGCTTAACAGTGACGGATGGCTGATTTCGAGCAGATGCGCTGCCCTGGTGCGATTACCCCCCGTGGCTGCAAGAGCCTTTTGAATCAGAATTCTTTCCAGTGCCTGACGGCCGACTTTAAGAGAAAAGCCGGAGACAATTGCATCAATGCTGTTAGTTGATCCTATTTTTCCGGAAGCTGGCACGGAAAACAAACCAGCGTCGAGCTCCGGATGCTCAGCAAGCACAACAGCCCGCTCAATTAGATTTTCAAGCTCCCTTACATTGCCCGGCCATGAATGCTGCAAAAGCAAAGAAATGGCTTCGGATGAAATACCGGTGATATTTTTTTCAAATCTTGACCGGTAGCGTTTGATAAAAAAATTGATCAGCAAGGGGATATCCTCGCTTCGTTCCACCAGGGACGGAAGATGGATAGGCATTACATTAAGGCGGTAAAACAGATCTTCACGAAATTTTCCACAGCCTGCCTCATCTGCCAGATCCTTTGAGGTTGCAGCAACTATTCTTACATCCACGGTTTTGGATCGTGTTGATCCAACGGGACGAATCTCACTGTCCTGCAAGACCCTCAGCAATTTTACCTGCAGAGGCATGGGAAGATCCCCTATTTCATCGAGAAACAGGGTGCCCCCGGAAGCAGCCTCAAACAATCCCCCGTAATCACGGTCCGCACCGGTAAAGGCTCCTTTTTTATGGCCGAACAATTCACTTTCCAGAAGATTTTCCGGTATTCCTGCGCAATTTACAGGAATCAATGGTTTACCTGCACGCTTGCTGGCTTCATGTATGCCACGGGCCAGCAACTCCTTGCCGGTTCCGCTCTGTCCGGTAACCAATACAGTGGTGTCATAGCCGGCAACCCGGTTGGCAAGCTGAAACACAGCCTGCATGCACGGACTTTCAGCTATCATCTCACCAAACCGGTTGGGCTTTTTTATTTCTGCCAGACGATCCTTTAATACCCGGTTTTCCCTTTTCAAAGATTCGCGTTCTTCTGCCTTTTTTAACACAAGCAGGATTTCATCCGGTTTAAAAGGCTTTGAAATATAATCATATGCGCCATTTTTCATGGCTTCAACGGCAGTATCAATGGTTCCGTAGGCTGACATCATTATCACGCCGGTGCTGCTTAAATGCCTGCCTGCGGCTTTAAGAAAGGCAATGCCATCCATTCGCGGCATCCGGATATCGCAAAAAACATAATCATATCTGGCGGTTTCAAGCAACTGCAAGGCAGCCTGCCCGTCTTCTGCAGTATTTACAGTATAACCGGCATCCGAGAGCAATGCGTCCAGCATGTGACGCATATTGGCCTCGTCATCAACCACAAGAATTCTGTTCTGATAGCCGCTCTCAGAAGATGAATCCATTGACAGCTCCTGTTCGCCTTGTTTGAGTGGTTGCCATAAATTCGAAGAATGCAGTGTACTTAGCCGTACGTGAAATTCTTCAGAAATCGCGCGTAACGCAGATATTGGACTTTTTACGGTGCCATCAATTTTCATCCATGGCAAGAGGCAGCCTTATAAACATTTCCGCGGCCCCGGGTTCCGGGCTTGCCAGATCCATATCCCCGCCCATCTGCTGGATTATCATGAAGCTAACCGACAGACCAAGTCCTGTGCCTTTTCCAGGTTCCTTGGTCGTAAAAAAGGGATCAAAAATCTGATTAACATATTTTTTATCAATACCTGCACCATTATCCCTGATTTTTAACTCAATGAAACCATGCCTGGCATCCTGGGAGAATCGACCGGATAAATCGTGTTTGCAATGCGTTTCCAGGCATATCTTTCCTGAATGAGCATTATCAGACTGGCCGATGGAATCAGCTGCATTTATCATCAGGTTTACCAGAACCTGATGAAGCCTGCCCGCATCGACATATATCCTGTCATTATAAGCATTTAAATTATATTTAAAGCAAATGCCGGAAAACAGGGGCTGGCATGAAAGCATCTCAGAAACATCTCTGATCAGACCGTGAAAATGCAGTACATCATTTTTTGGTGCCCTTTGACGGGAAAAATCCAGAAGCTGGCAGACAATATCATGGACCCGCTGGATTTCAGATTCCGCACGATGAATATAATCCATCGCTGTTTCATCTTCAGGGTTAATTGACCGGGATTTTAGCAGGCCCAGATAACCCAGTACAATGCCAATGGGATTGCCGATCTCATGGGCCAGATTTGCCGACATACGGCCAATAGATGCCAGTTTTTCAGCGCGAACAATTTCGTTCTGGGCATCTCTTAGCTCTTTATTGGCTTGCTCCAGGCTGGCAAGAGACTCCTGCAGTTTTACTCTGTCTGCCTCAATCCTGGAAAGCATCTGGTTTAAAGCTCCTGAAAGCCGGCCGAATTCATCTTTTTGCTTTTCAGCAAACCAATCCAGAGGCTCGGATATCTGGTAAGTGTCAGTCATGCGGACCAGGCGGTCAATGGGCCTGGTTATCATTCTTGAAATCCACCAGGCCCCGAGGGCCGACAACAGAATAAGGTTTACCAGCAGGTACCCAAAAGCCATTTTCTGACTTTCACGCATAACCGAATATATATGGGAAAGAGGCACTACCGCCGTTACAACACCAGTAGAGTTTTCAAGAGGTACGGATATCAATGCATAACGACTCTTTGGCCCTAGAACCCCCAATATTTTTCCGGCATACCTGATTTGCGGTGAACCTGATAGAAGAACTTCCTTATGGACTAAACGGGCCTGGCCTGAAAGAAATTCTGGAATAGTTCCGTAGTCAAGGACTTCTGATTTTTCTGAGGTAATCAGCGCGCCATGTATCATTCCGTCTTCGGATAAAATCCACTCTTTGATTCCGGATGACAAAATATTATCTTCGGCCATATTAACTAGCCGGCGGCTGGATGACTCGATATGGCGGCGGATTAGTTTCTGTTCTGTAATCTGAAGAAAAACAAAATTTGTAAGCCCCATCGCCAAGAAAAGCAAAAATGCGATATTTATAGAAATGCCGGTTTTCAGACTTTTCAAATGCAATGTAAAAACCCGGTTTTGTGGTTTTTAAAATTTTGACTTTTTACGAGTCCGTCAAAATTGATGCTTTCGTAAAAAGCTCTCTATTCTGCTACTGCTGAGTTTTTCCAAAAATAAAATCCTTAAGCTCCCTGGCTGATCGGCGGCACGGAAAAGGAGTTTCCTCGCTCCAGGAGGCGCCTGGAGCCTCAATTTCCGCTCAAAAACCCACTTTTCCGCACCGTCGTCAGGGCAACGAAGTGCAATTTCTTAAGAGCGCAAAAAAAAATAATCTCCTTAGAAGCCTTCTAAAAACGACTTTTTACGAGTTCATCAGAATTACAAAATCCGAGTGCATTCAGCATAAATTGCAAGC
>JAABTZ010000036.1 GCA_011389605.1 Desulfobacteraceae bacterium | reverse complement strand
TAACCATTCCCAATTCAGTGATGGCAACTGTCAAGATCATGAACGAATCAGGCGGCCGATGGATGAAATACCGCATTCGGATTAAGGTTGGAGTGGCATACGGCTCTGACGTGCATCAGGTGGTGGATGTGCTTGCAGCCACGGCAAAGGATCATCCTCAGGTATGCAAAAATCCTGCGCCCAGGGTGCGCATGCGGGGGTTTGGCGATTCCAGCCTTGATTTTGAATTGCTTTGCTGGATTGAACGTCCCGTTTTAAGAGGGGCAGTCAGCCATGAACTCTACATAGCGGTATATGACGCCTTAAAAGCCAATGAAATTGAAATTCCTTTTCCCCAGCGGGATTTGTGGGTTCGGAAACTGACGGCTTCGTAAAAAGTCGGTTTTCAGATGGGGCCGTAAAAAACTGCCTGCACAGTTAATATACCCCGGCACTCAGCAAACTGCCGGGGTATATTAACTGTGCAGGCAGTTGTTTGGGATAAGTATTTACTGATTTTCCGTGTCTATCCAGATATCTGCCTCGCCGCCGCATCGGGTACAAACAGCGTGTCCTTCAATCGCGCCCTGTTTTTTTCCCTTAAGCACCCTGGATTTTTCCAGGTTCTGGCCTGTTTTTTCTTCTTCAGGCTCCAGGCTGCAGGTAATTGTCATTTCAGCTTCACTGCCGCATTTCTCGCACTGGCAGACCTGTTTGAACTTTTTTTCAGCCATTATATCCTCCGTTTTCCGGATTGGAAAAATTACTCCAAAGTTACACATTAAAATAGAACTTTTCCCTGCCATGTCAAGCACCTGATGCGGGCAGATCCTGGCGCTGCCGCATTATGATAAGTTTCTTTTTGATGATAAATGCCAATCCCACACCCAAAAGCAAAAAGAGTCCTGCGGCCAGAAACGCCATTGAAGTTTTGCCGTCTGTGGCCGAGGCGATCATCTGGTAGACCCTGGAAAAAACAAAGCCTCCAACCCCCCAGGCGGAAAAGACCAGCCCGTAATTGATGCCGAAGTTTTTAAGACCCCAGAGATCTTTTGTAATGGCAGGAAAAATGGAAAGATTGGTTCCGTAATTAAAACCTATCAGGGTGGCCAGCAATATGATTATAACAGCGCTTGTTTCTGAAACATCTACTACTGTCATGGCAATAAACATAAGCAATGCCTGAAAGCCCAGCATTATCATCAAAGTGTTTTCCCGTCCGATTCTATCAGAGATGGCCCCTGCTGCAATTCTTCCCGTTGCGTTGCCCACGGCAAGAATCACAACTGCCATAAAAGCCAGTTCGGCAAGAGATGCCTGGGCCATGGAATTGATACTGCTAATAACCATAAGTCCGGCCCCGGCCCCGATAAAATATGCCAGCCATATGAGATAAAAATTAATTGATTTAAGTATTTCCCCGGCAGAGGCCTCAACCACGGGCCGGACCTTGGTGTTGGCCGCAGCCGGTTTGGCTCCAGGAGCATATCCTGCAGGCGGGTTTATCAGCAGCAGGGAAAGCAGGATCACCACGAAGAAAAAGGTGATCCCGAAGATCTGCATGGTTTTGATAAGGCCGTAGCTTTCAATCAGGTAATTGGACAAAGGAGAGATATAGGCAGGTGCCAGACCGAACCCTGAGACAACCAGACCGGCTACAAGTCCGGTTTTTACCGGGGGAAACCACTTGATGGCAGCAGGAGTGGCTGATGAATACCCGCAGCCAATGCCGGCTCCAACCATGACGCCGAATCCCAGGATCCATACCCAGTACTCTGTTGACTGGGAGATAAGCAAAAATCCCATCCCCACCAGAACACCCCCAATGGCAGCTGTGAGCCTCGGGCCGAGCTTGTCCTGAAATTTTCCAGCGGGGATCATGAAAAAGGCAAAAACCAGGCAGCATACAGCATACGGATCATTTACCGCAGCCAGGTTCCAGTCAAAGCCTCCGATCTCAAATCCTTCTCCGGCAACAATGCTGCGCTGGATTTCTGATCTGAAAATGCTCCACGTGTAGAGAATCCCCAGTGCCAGGTTAACGCCTGTTCCGGCAAAAGTTACTATCCATCCTTTTTTAAACGATACATCAGATGCCATAAATTCGACTCCTTTTAAACTGTGCCTGAATTAAGCAGAGCGATTTTCAAATCTTAAGGCTAAAAACGGGTAATTCTTTTAAAATAAAAGAAAACTAAAATATTTAAAAATTTGAAACGGTTGATTCAGATTGTATTGATGGTTTCCAATGCTGGTTGGATTATAAAAACTCCGGGATCAGGCAGGGCAAGCACCGGCATAAGCCTTTTTTTCTTGCCCGGAAAATGGTGAAACGATTGGACAGGTTTTGTGCAATTGCCAGCGGTTTGAAGTGTCAGCATGCTAAACACTGTATCGTGTTGAAATCTGTGTGTCAATATCAATAACAGCAATGGATAATTGCATTATCTAAATTTGACGGCTTCGTAAAAAGTCCAATATCTGCGTTACGCGCGATTCCTCAGAATTTCATGTATGGCTGAGTACACTGCATTCTTCGGAATCGCGCAAGCCTTGATCTTGAACTTTTTTATCTGAAATCCTCCGGAATTACCAATTTTTCAGCATCTAATGGGTCAGATGCAGCCTGGCATAGTTGACTATAGTCAGTCTGTATCTTTCCTGTATCTGTGACAAACTTGAAAATCGCTCAATTTAGGTTATAGTATTATGGTATAAAAAAGAGTCATCAACTATGTATGGAGTTACGGGAGGTAAGATTATGAAAAAAATAACAGTTATCATTGTACTGTCGGCTTTCCTGTTTGGCTGCGCCGGCGCAACGCATCAGGAGGGCAAGGCCAAGACCGGGGTTCTTATCGGAAGTGCAGGCGGTGCTATTTTAGGACAGGTAATAGGGAAAAACACTGAATCAACATTGATTGGCGCAGGAATCGGAGCTGCATTGGGCGGCCTGGCAGGCCACCAGATCGGTTCATACATGGACAGGCAGGAACAGGCATTAAGGAATGCAGTGACGGCTTCCGAGTCAGTTAATATACAGCGGAATCAGGACATTCTCACTGCCACATTCAAAAGTGATATTTTTTTTGATTTTGACTCCTCTATCCTCAAGTCAGGGGCCTACTCTGAAATCGCCCGGGTTTCCAATGTGTTGAATCAATACCCTAAAACCACAATCCGGGTTGAGGGTCATACTGATTCCACGGGTTCTGAGAGCTACAATCTGACACTTTCCGAGAAAAGAGCCGAAGCTGTGAAAAATGCCCTGGTGCAAAGGGGCGTTGATCCGCTAAGGATACAGGCAATCGGATTTGGGGAGTCCCAGCCCGTATCTTCCAGTGATGCCATCAACAGAAGGGTCAATATAGTTATCATTCCCATTGCTCAGGGATGATTTATCTCTTATTTAAAGGAGGTCCGGAAATGAGGGTAAAGATATTAAAATGGTTTATCTTGCTCGTTGTTGTTTTCAGCTATCCGGTATGTGCTTTCAGTCAGTGTATAAGCGGCGATTGTGATAACGGATCGGGTGTCTTTGTTTTTGAAAACGGCAACAGGTATGAGGGGCAGTTTGAAAATGGTCAAATGCACGGCAAGGGGACTTTGAATGCCGCTGACGGCTCCAAATATGTGGGGGCATTTAAAAACAACCAATTAAACGGGCACGGAGTCCTGATTCGTGCCGACGGGGTAAAATACGTCGGTCAATTTAAAGACAGCAAGCTCCACGGTCAGGGGACATTGACATCTCCTGACGGCAAAATCCTTGAAGGCAGATTTGAACGCGGAGAGTTTACGGGCAAATGATATCCGGTTTAGCCTAAATTGAGCGTTTCAGATTTTTAAAAGCAATGCCTTGTAAAATAACTGCTCACATCTGAAAGCAGGCGTGGATTTCATGACATCAGAGGTTTTTTCAACCATTATCTCCGGAAAAACATAAAAGACCGGCCCGGATGTTTTTTTAATCCGTGCCGGTCTTTTTAAATAGCGTGTTTTAGCTTAAAGACTGTGACCGCGCAGCCGGTAGTCCGGCCGCCAGCCCAATCAATTTACTTTGCCCTCCGAAATCGACTTTTTACGAGGCCATCAACACTGTTTTATTGGATTTCGATCTCCACCATCCTGTTTAAGGCCCGACCCTCTCTTGTATTATTGTCATACTTAGGCTTTTTTTCTCCATAGGCTTTGATCTTAACCCGCTGTTTGTCAACGCCTTGCTCTTTGAGGAATTTGGCCACTTCCTGTGCCCGTTTTTCCGATAATTTCATGTTGTATTCTTCAGGCCCCATGTTGCAGGTATGGCCCTTTACAACAACTTGTTTGTCTGGATGATTGTTGATTATTTTTGCTGCTTTTTTCAGTTCCTCTGCATACTTGGGCGTGATCCGGCTGGTGTCGAATTCAAACTGAACCTTTTCAATGGCCGGAATTTTCATCGCTGGTTTAGGTTCAGCCTTGGGCTCAGGCGTTGGTTTGGCCTCTACTTTCTTGGTTTCATAGAAGATATTCTCAATAAAAGTCTTTCTATCAGCATCCTGTGCCAAGAGGCTGGCCTCAGTAACACTTGAGCATGGATTTACCCCGGACATGCGGCTGACAAGGGCTTTTTCCTCAGGGGTCTGGGCAAGACTTATAAAGTAGAAACAGATTCGATCACCGTATTTGTTATAAATCCCCTCAAGAACTTCAACCGGATCCTGGCCCCTGTTTGCCTCCCCGTCAGTTACAACAATCACACGAATTCGGTCTTTGAGTCGGGACAAGGATGAATCAAGGGTTTTCAGGTCAGGCCCCATAGGCGTTTGCCTATCAAATATGGCAAATTTAACGGGAATTGACTCAAAGGCAGCCTGCAGTCTTTTACCCCCCGGGGTGCCTGCCAGCAGGTATTTTTCAAAAGGCGCATATGTGTATACCCCGAAACTGGCATCCATTACAGGCAGATCTTTGCTGATTGCAACCAGCAGATCACTGGCGGCCTGGCTTTTGTTCATTTCCATGGCCTTGTAATCAAATCCCATGGATCCGGAATTATCCACAAAGAAAACAAAGTTTTCAGCCTTGGGTTCGATAATCGTTTTTGTCTGGGCAAAACTCATGCTGCCAAAGGCAGTCAGGAGGATGGCAGATACAATGATAATGGATGTTTTGACGTGAAATTTCATTTTTTTGTCCTTTTTCTTTTTATGGATGTAATAAAAATAAATTATTCGTTAATCCGTGTTATTTAATTTTTATCCGTCTTCCAGGCCCTCCTTGTGTCTTTCAAATTCATAGTCTGCTTTTGGAGGCAGGGTGAAACATTTTCCGGGGTTTATGCTTAAAATTATTAACCATGGCAGTTCCTGGTGTCAAATTCCGATGACGCAGTAGATGCGGTAAACTTGGGAATCCCGGAGGGTTTCAGATTTTTAAAATATAAATTGTTGTTATTCTTATTGCATTCCGTTGCCCTGACGGCGGTGCGGAAAAGAGGGTTTCCGAGCGGAAATTGAGGCTCCTGGAGGCTCCTGGAGCGAGGAAACTCCTTTTTCGCACCGCCGATCAGCCAGGGGGCTTATGGATTTCCTTTCTGCAAAAATCCTGCCCTGGCGGAATAAGCAGCTTTTTACGAGTTTGTCATTTATTGATGCACTCGTAAAAAGTCTGATTTAAACGGGAAAGGACCTGGCATGATGCGTGACGATATTGACCTTGAAGAATTCCGCAAGGCACTGGAAACCCGTTTAAAAGTATTCTCAGTAAAAAATTTTTTACAGGGCCGTCTACAGCCTGAATTAAACTTTTGGTTACTGGTACTCACGGGTTTTTAGAAAAGTTATTTCCGGCCACTGCTCGGCCTCATGGTTTAGCCGCCAAAGGCTTGATGCCAGGTAGACAATCTCTCCTCTGGCATCTGTGGCAAGGTTTGCCTGGCAGGATTTTTTAAACGCATCAAGCTTTTTTTTATCATCGCAGCGGACCCACCGGGCCGCGGCATAATTTGCCGGTTCGTAGGCGGCATCTACCCCGTATTCAGCCTTGAGACGTTCCATGGTCACATCAAACTGCAAAACACCAACCGCTCCAAGTATAAGTTCATTTCCGCTCAAGGGCTGAAAAAGCTGTATGGCGCCTTCCTCCACCAGCTGGTGGACGCCTTTGCGCAGCTGTTTGGTTTTAAGTGGTGATTGAAGGCGGACCCGCCGGAAATGTTCCGGCGCAAAACTGGGAATGCCTGTAAATGACAATGGTTCTTTTTCCGAAAATGTATCGCCGATGCATATTGTGCCGTGGTTGTGGATGCCTATTATGTCACCTGGCCATGCTTCTTCGGCAAATTCCCGGTCCCGGGCCATAAAAGTTACCGGATTTGAAAGCTGAATGGTTTTTCCAGTTCGGTGGTGGCGCACCTTCATTCCCCTCTCAAATTTTCCGGAGCAGATGCGCAGAAACGCGATTCTGTCTCTGTGAGCCGGGTCCATGTTGGCCTGGATTTTAAAAATAAATCCGGAAAACTCCTTTTCTTCCGGAAATACCTTGCGCGTGGCTGCAGGTCGGGGCTGGGGGGGCGGGGCGATTTCCACAAAGGTGTCGAGAAGTTCGCGAACTCCGAAATTATTGATGGCACTTCCGAAAAAAACCGGTGTCTGGCTGCCTTTAAGGAAATCATCCATGTCAAAGGGGCTTGCAGCGCCTTCCAGCAGTTCCACATCGTGGCGCAGTTCTTCTGCCTGGCTGCCAAGTCTTTTATCAAGCAGGGGATCGCTTGTGTCCCGGATGGTGACGACATCGTCAGGAAGCCTTTCCTGTCCGGGAGTAAACAGGTTTAGTTGCCCGCGGTAAAGATTGTAGGTCCCCTTGAAGCGCTTTCCCATGCCGATGGGCCAGGACAGGGGGGCGCACTCGATTTGCAAAGTGTTTTCGATGTCGTCAATGATATCTAAGGGTTCCATTCCATCCCGGTCAAGCTTATTGATAAAAGTGATAATAGGGGTGTTTCGCATCCGGCAGACTTCCATTAACTTTCGGGTTTGGGTTTCTACGCCCTTGACACTGTCGATTACCATCACAGCACTGTCTACAGCGGTCAGAACCCGGTATGTGTCCTCGGAAAAATCCTGATGGCCGGGTGTGTCAAGCAAATTGATCTCGCAGTCCCGATATGAAAACTGCATTACTGAACTGGTTACGGAAATGCCCCGGGCCTGCTCGATTGCCATCCAGTCGCTGGCCGCATGCCGGCTGGCCTTTCGCGCCTTGACCGATCCTGCCATCTGAATGGCTCCCCCGAAAAGCAGCAGTTTTTCAGTCAGCGTGGTCTTGCCTGCATCCGGATGGCTGATTATGCCAAATGTGCGGCGGCGGCTTATTTCCCGGTGGTTTTGTCTTTCTGATAATGTATTCATATTTGATGGTCTCGTAAAAAGTCTAATTTAGTTCAACTTCCGCCCCGGGCAGAGTCAAAGTCCGGGTTTTTTATAAGATTTAATTGTTCTGAACCCGACGGCTCGGTAAAAACCCTTTTACTAAACCATCAAAATTTAAAACAGGCTGTTTTTATGAGAAAAAAAGGAATCTTTAGGCGGCGGAAGTATCGGGGACAGCTGTATTGTCATGGCGTCTGCTATACTCGTCATGCAGCATAATGTCAATAAGATTTGCAAAAACTACTGCCCGGATGCAAATGTCAGCTTTGTGCCGGACATGTTTAAGATAAAACGCCGGCCAAAAGCCTCTTCAATCATCTGCGCGGCTTTGCGGCCGGTGCAGTGCGTAGGCACGATCCAGGCCGGGTCGATTTCCAGTAAGGCCTCTATGGTGGGCCGGATCACAGGTTCCTGATCAGGGCCGGAGAGGTGAAATCCGCCCATGACAGCATAAACCTGGTCAATACCCGTGACCTTTCTTGCATATTTTACAGTGTTTACAATACCGGCATGGGCGCAGCCGCTTATTAACACAAGCCCCTTGTCTTTAACCACAAAGGCCACAGCTGTGTCATCTTCAAAGGTGTCCTGCATGGCTTTGCCGTCTTTTTCATACCAAAGGGAAGGTGCGCCTTTTTCAAATTCCGTGCTGCGCTCGATTTCACCCAAAAACAGGGCCTGGTCGTCAAGCATTGGGAAAGGAATTTTTGTCTCCACAAGCTCGGCGCCTGCCTTTTGGACGTTTTCCCGTGTAAATGGCGGGAAAAATACCCTGAAATCTTTGGTGATTTTCATGTAGCGCGGATCGCGGAAAGCCTCAGGATGGACCACAAGCTGGATTCCTGGTTTAGCGATCATTTCGGAGAGCCGCTGGATGCCGCCAACATGGTCCAGATGACCGTGGGACAATGCCATGATTCCAACACCTTTCAGGTCAACACCAAGGGTTTCGGCATTAAATGCAGCCCCGTGCCCGGAAAATCCAAAATCAAACAAGAGGCTTTTGCAAGAGTCACCCGCGCTTGTCTTGATAACAGCAGAAAATCCGTGTTCGGCAAGTATGCTGTTTCTAACCTCCAGGCCCTTTAAGGGCACGGCCCTGGAGATAATGTCTGAATTGTCCCGGGCCAGTATATCGATGTAGTTGTCCTGAAGAGTCTGGATTTCCACCCGGTCCAGGGGCTTTATAAAAATATTCATGGCGGCCTCCTTATTGCCCATAGATTTCTGCCGGTTTTTTTTGCAGCGCCCGGCGTTTTTTAAGGCAAGGCTATTTCATCACAATTATGAGCATAAGACCAGAAAAATCTATTATAACCCCGCTTTGATGCATTGATAAAAAGTGGGTTTTCAGATGACACCTTAAAAAATTGAAGATCAAGGTTTGCGAGATTCTGAAGAATGCAGCGTACTTAGCCGTACGTGAAATTCTGAAAAATCGCGTATAACGCAGATATTTGACTTTTTACGGTACCATCAGCCTTAAGGCCTCTTTTATGATTTTCCGTTTCTGGGCCCCCCGCGTATTCGTTCCATCAGCAGGGAAGAGGACTTGTTGGGCAGAAAATCCACCAGCATCACTTTGCCGCCCTGGTCTTCCACAACCTCTTTTCCGATAACCTGATCAATGCGATAATCTGAGCCCTTTACCAGGACATCGGGCTTTATGGAGCGGATAAGATTAACCGGCGTGTCCTGGTCAAAAAGAATCACTGCATCAACGCAGTCAAAGGCAGCCAGCAGGGAGGCGCGCTCGTGTTCTGTTATCAGTGGGCGATCCGGTCCCTTTAACCGGGAAATGGAGTTGTCTGTATTTAATCCAACTACTAACACATCGCCCTGGGCGGCGGCCTGATTGAGGATATGCAGATGGCCCACATGGAGAAGGTCAAAGCATCCATTGGTAAACACAATGCGTTTTTGCTGCATGCGCCACCAGCGGACATGTTCTGCGAGGGACTCTGAATCAAGAACCTTGTTTTCCACCTGGGGGCTAAGGGATTCCACCAACTCCCCGGGAGTAACAGTGGAAGTGCCGGCCTTTCCAACAACAATGCCGGCAGCTGCATTTGCGATCATGGCAGATGTCTGAAAATCCATCTGGTGGGCCAGGCAAAGCCCCATGGCCGCAACCACGGTATCACCTGCCCCGGTGACATCATAGACTTCCCTGGCTCGGGTTGAAACCCTGTAGAGTCCGTTTTCAGAAGTCCACAGTGCCATGCCTTTTTCGCCAAGGGTTACAAGCAGGGCATCAAGGCTGCACTTTTTGCATAAATCCCCGGCGTATTCGGCAATGGCACCCTCATTGTCAGGGTCAATTTTTTGATTTACGGCAGCTTCAAGCTCCTGGAGATTGGGAGCGATAACAGAGGCCTGGCTGTAGCGGGCAAAATTTTTCCCCTTGGGATCCACCACAACGGGTATACCAAGATTGCGGCCTTTTTCAATAAGGGTTTTAATCACATCATCTGTTAAAACGCCCTTGGCATAATCGCTTAGCAGGATTGCATCGGGCGGGTCTGCATGATCCAGGGCTTCAAAAAGTTGTTTTTCAGCCTGGGGGGTTATGGGAAGGATGCTTTCCCAGTCAAGGCGGATCATCTGCTGGCGCCTTGACATCACGCGCAGCTTGCGGATAGTGGGCCTGTCAGATACCCCGATTACAGCCCTTGTGTCAATTCCTTCTGCGGTACACATTTTATCCAGGGTTCTGCCGTGAGAATCGTTTCCAACCATTGCTGCAAGGCTAACCCTGGCGCCAAGGGTTGCCAGGCCATTTGCAACATTGGCGGCCCCTCCGAGCCGCTGGAATTGATTTTCAACATTTACCACCTGAACAGGGGCTTCCGGAGATACTCTCTGAATGGAGCCTTCAATGTAATCGTCAAGAAAAACATCGCCCACAACCCATATATGCCTGCGGCCTGCCTGCTCTAGCAGGTGCATCAGGGATCTTGCAAGAAGGGATGTGGCTTTCATGTTGATATCCTTTCATTTGAAGTCATGGTCAGCTGTGTTTCAATGGTTTCGGCAAGGGCGTGAAGGCAGATTCCATGAACTTCCTGGATGCGTGCTGTGTGCCCTGAGGGTACGGCAAACAGGATGTCTGAAATTTTGGCAAGTTTTCCGCCGCCCTGGCCGGTAAAGGCAATGACATTCATGTCAAGCTGTTTTCCAGCTTCTGCTGCCTTAACCACATTCGGGGAATTGCCGCTGGTGCTTATTGCAATCAGCACATCCCCGGCACGTCCCAGGGCCCGAACCTGTCGTGCGAAAATTTCGTCAAACCCGTAGTCGTTGCCAAGGGCGGTAATAATTGATGTGTCCACGCAAAGAGCCACAGCCGGCAAGGCATTTCTTTCCCTTTCATAGCGGCCCACCAGTTCAGCGGCAAAATGCTGGGCATCAGCCGCAGATCCCCCGTTGCCGCATATAAGCAGCTTGCCCTGATTCTGCAGCGACCGGGTGCAAATTTCCAGAGCAGGGCCAAAGGCTTGCTCAAAGACTTCAAGCGAGGATTTAAGAACCCGGTTGTGCTCCTGGGCTATACTTGTAAAGTTTCTCATTTCAATCCCTTTTAATTCCATGGTGGCATGAAAGAATTGCAGCTGCAGCGTTTTTTAAATCATTGAAAACCCGAACACCTGTCAGATCAGTTTCTTTAACAGAACCATTTTTAATTGATGCTTCGGTGTTTCTGCCTTTTCCTGTGCGCACAAGCCACGTGGCAATGCCGGCAGCCCGGCCTGCCTGAAGATCTGCTTGAGAATCGCCTATATACAAGGTCTGCCGCAGGGGTATCGGCGAGTCTGCAACCGCCTGTTCAATTAGTCCCGGCAGGGGTTTTCGGCAAACACACCCATGTTCGGGAGAATGGGGGCAGAAATAAATTCCGGCAAAAAAAACACCTCTTCTGCCTGCTTCGTGTTTCATTTTTTCATGGATTTTTTCCAGACCATCAATACCCATCAGCCCACGGCCCACGCAGCTTTGATTTGTTGCAACCGAAAGTCTGATGCCTGCCCGGGCCATATCTGCAAGAGCATCGACAGCCCCGGAAATCCAGCGCCACTGACCGGTTACAAGCACATATCCGCCGGGAGCCTCGTGGTTTAGAACCCCGTCACGGTCCAGGATTACATGGCGGTATTTTGTCATCTTGCAGCGCCCTGTTTTTGCAGAAGTCAGCAGACCCGTAAATGTAAACATTGCGTCTTCTGCCGGAAAAATTTTTGATCTCGTAATAACCTGTGATCTGGCTGAGCTGGGAAATTTTTCTTTTGGGAACCTTGATGTAAATAATATCGGACCGGTTTTTTTGGGCATGCCTTTGGATTGCCTTAAAGTCGTAGCTGTACTTGTTTGGCATGGTTTCATATTCATATATATCCAGGCCGGCATAAAAGGGAAGCCGGTCATCATTTGTCAGAACCCGGGCATCTGCGAGCAGGCCGCTTTGGGCTGCGAAATCCCCTGCCGCAAGCATTGCATCATCAGCCTTGTCAATGACGTGAAATGCCCTGATTCCAGGTGCAGCTATAAAAAAAAGCAAGAAAACAATCAGCCAGGCTTTGGGATGAAAAGAGTTTTGCAGGCGTTTAAACAGATTTTCAAGTCCCTGGCCCACCCATGGATAAATCAGGCATACAGGGGCGAATAAAAATCTCTGCTGCATAAAATCCCGTTCGATTAAAGACAGGTAGACCATAAACACGTAGAAGCCGGCAAGGCCAAGAACAAAGGCATGTCTGATATCCATGTTTTGCCATGATGAAAAAAACAACACGACAAAAAAGCATGGGAACATGACCTTGACAAAAGTTCTGGCAAGACCGGTTAAGTAAACCAGGTACATGAAATAACGGGTGTTTTCCAGAAGGT
>JAABTZ010000003.1 GCA_011389605.1 Desulfobacteraceae bacterium | reverse complement strand
CCGTCAATCCGGCCGGTCAGATCATTTTCCCTTACAGTCATGCGAATCCGGTCGGCCAGATCCTTTAACACCAGATCAGCGGTTTCGTGTCCCAGCTTATCATTGACGCCCTTGAAATGATCCACGTCAATGATCAAAAGCGAAATCGGTGTTTTGTAACGTCCGGCCTGAGCCACATCCCGCTGAGCCTGACAAAAAAAGGCACGCCGGTTTGGCATGCCCGTAAGGTCATCTGTTGTGGCCATCGTCTCCAGACGGTCCTGGAAACGGCTTATCACCATCAAATTGACAATAATTACCAGGCCAGTGACAATAAGCCCTGTGAGCAATGTTAGATAAAAACTTTGAAGCAGGGGCCTCATGGCCTGCCTGTCTCCTCTTGCACCCAAGGCTTCAGCGGGATTCTCATCACTGAAGCCATACTGGTTTCCATAGCCGAAATCCTTGTCTAAAACAGCGCTTAGGCTGTAATAATTCAAGGATGCAACAGCCAGAAATCCGGCCATTATGATAAGGCCCAGGCCCATGCTGAGCCTGGTTTTAATACTGGAATTCAGCAACCGGTCTCTCCGTTTTGTGACGGCATTGTAATCATGACTGCACAATCCCCCTGAGATACTCCCGGCGCCTTTCTTCGGGAAATTTTTCAATGGCATAGCGCAGCATTGTCCTGGGCATCTTCTTATAATGCAATTTTAAAAAAGCTTCTTCTTCAGCCGTATTCCGCTTGCCAATTTCGCGCAGCATCCAGCCGACAGCCTTTTGAACCAGATCTTCATCGTCATTTATCAGTATTTCAGCAATGCCAAGGGAATCGATGAAATCATTTTCCCGGATATAAGGCCAGGTTGCAACCATGGCGATGCGCCGGTCCCAAAGCAGATCCGAGGCGGCCAGTTCATAGAGCGGCGCCCGGCTGCGATCCCTGAGGTAGGCTCCGGGTATGTGTCCAGCAGAAGCGTCCACCAGATCCCAGCTGTTGACATGCTCGGTATGTTCCATGTAAAGGTTGTAAATACCACTACGATCTTCGTCTGATCCCTTACGGAACTGTTCGATTAAAATAAGCAAAGCAAGCATACGGGCTTCGTGAAACGGTGTGCGAAGCAGTCGGCCTGCAGCATGTATATGGACTTGGCTATAATTCCGGGCCATTTTACGCAGTACCGGCACCCGGATACCCAGAAATCTGTCTTCCTCTCCGTATTCACCCCTGGCTGTCTTGAAAAACCGCTGCAATCTTGCAGCGGCTTCCTGGTCGGCCATGGCATGCAGCTCCCCCATCAATGTAGATGCATCCGCTGGTATAACAACCATTTTTCAACACTCCATGCTGCTGTTTTATCCGATCTCTTTGCATAACTTTTTCCGCTAAAAAGATCAACCTGTTGTTATTGAATGGAGCAAAGATACGTTACCATGCTAAAAATCCTTGACAGAACAAAACAGACTCCACTATTTTGAGCATACACCCACTTGAAAGAGACGATTTTTTTAAAGCAACCACACTATAAAAGGGCCCTGGCAAACAAGGTCCAAAGGAGGCTTTGAGCATATGACAGACAAACCAATCAAACTTGGCGGTGCCAAAAAAAGCATCTTCATGGACAAGGTAAAGCAGGTCCTGCCCGAGGAGGGCAATCTGGATCTGTGCCTTACCTGTGGGGCATGCGCTTCTGGATGCCCGGCCACAGGCCTGGAAGGACTCGATCCCAGAAAATTTCTTCGCATGGCTGCTCTTGGCATGGATGAGGAAATCAAAAGCACTTCCTGGGTATGGATGTGCACGATGTGCCAGAGATGCATTTATGTATGCCCCATGAAAATCAACATTCCCCAGCTGGTCTACCATGCCCGGGCAAGCTGGCCCAGGGATCAGCGGCCCAAGGGAATTTTAGGATCGTGCGACCTTGCCCTCAAGGTCGACACCTGCAGCGCAATGGGGGCCACAGGTGAAGATTTCGAGTTCGTGGTCGAAGACGTACTTGAGGAATACAAGGAAGCACAGCCTGAATTTGCAGACATGGAAGCACCTATTGACAAGCAGGATGCTGAATTTTTCTTAAACCAGAACTCCCGCGAACCGGTAACCGAGCCCGACGAAATGGTCCCCCTCTGGAAGATCCTGCACCTGGCAGGGGCCAACTGGACTTACGGCTCCAAAGGATGGGGCGGGGAGAACTACTGCATGTTTCTGGCAGATGACGATGCATGGAAACATATTATCCAGACATCAACAGACAAGGCCCATGAACTGGGGTGCAAGACGTTTCTCAATACCGAATGAGGGCACGTCACTTTCGCAGTCCGGGCCGGACTGCCAAAATTCAACATCGAACACAACTTTGAAATAAAAAATATCTATGAATATTACGCCAAATGGATCCGGGAAGGCAAGCTCAAGGTAAATTCGGACTGGAACAAAGACCTGAAAGTCAAATTCACCGTTCAGGATCCCTGCCAGATTATACGAAAAAGCTACGGAGATCCCATTGCAGAAGACCTGCGCTACGTTGTAAAGGCCTGCGTGGGTGAAGAAAACTTCATTGACATGACCCCAAACCGTTCCAACAACTTCTGCTGCGGAGGGGGAGGCGGCTTTCTCCAGTCTGGTCACAAGGAAGCCCGACTGGAGTTCGGCAGAATAAAAGATGAACAGATCCAGGCCACCGGTGCTCACTACTGCATAGCCGGGTGCCACAATTGCCATGCCCAGATCCACGAATTAAGCGAGCATTATGAAGCCCATTACGGCGTGGTGCATCTGTGGACAATCATTTGCCTGTCACTGGGAATTCTGGGCCCCAATGAAAGGACCTATCTCAATGATGACTTAAAGGAGGTAAATGTATTTCATCCTGAAAGCGCCACGATGTAAGCCGGCATGACAAGACATCTAAGGGTGATGCAATCGTAAAAAGTCGATTTCAGACGGCAAAGTAAAAAGTTCAAGATCAAGCCGCACAAAATCCCGGGGAATGAAGCGTAGTTAACCGTACGTGGAATTCTTCAGAAATCGCGCATAACGCAGATGTTGGACTTTTTACGGTGCCATCAATGGTGACAATGCAATGGAAGACAAAAAACAGCCCAGCATGGAAGAATTACGGTACCGGCGGCGGGAATCACTGGAAAAGGCTCAAAAAGCCATTGCAGCACACCCCGGCGAATACCGGCAGGTCAAGCGCCTGCTGGAAAAAGTCCTGGCCAATCCGGTTGATGTTACGCAATACTACGGCATTGCCAGGAATCTGACCCTGCTGCTGGAGAAGTTAAATGCATCGTCTCCGGGCTCGCTTTTTGCCTATTATCATGAAAACATTGCCCCGGAACGGCAGGGTGATACACGGTATTTTAAAATGATATGCGCGGATTTAAGACAGCAGATCCGGCAAGTTGACCAGTTCCGCCGTCAGCAGCATAATCTTCGCATCGTGCTGTAATTTTTTTTAAAAAACAACACCCGGGCAACAAGGCTTGCAAAGCCGGCCCGGGTGTTTTATGTTAGTACCCATGAAAAAACGAAGAAAAAAGCCCAAGCACAAAAAAGAAAATGCCATCTGCATGGCCTGGTATTCCCGCAGGCAGTGGGAGCTGTTAAAGCAAGTGGCAGACGATGCCGAAACAATGGATGACACTTATTCCCAGTGGGAAAGCAATACGCAAAACGCCTTTCGCATCCTGCGCCAGTCCGGATACCCTGTGGAAATCGTTGACGTGGATGTGGCCGAGCTTATTAACTGGGCCAAATCAGCACGCCGGCCGATAGACGGCGAGGCAAGGTCGGAATTTGTCTTGGAAAAAACTAATCAGGGCCGCCCAAAGAAGAAATCATTGCAAAACCTCCCTGAAACCCCCTTTGGAAAAAAATCTGAAAACAAATGACAAAACAGTCTAAATCCCGACCCGCCCGCCCTATCTGGGAGGATGACAACACCGGGAAGATCATGATCATAGACCAGCGAAGCCTGCCACACGAAATGGTCATAACCGAGTTGGCCACCGTGGATGATGTTATTTTCGCCATCCGTGATATGATGGTAAGGGGCGCTCCTTTAATCGGTGTGACAGGAGCCTACGGAGTCCACCTGGCATTTGCAGCACATCCGGGCAACCAGAATTCAGCATTACGGGAGGCAGGGCGGATACGCGCTGCACGGCCCACCGCGGTCAACCTGGCCTGGGCAGTGGATCAGGCAATCGAGACCGCACTTGCCGCACCAGAAGGACAAAGAGCCAGGGCCGCCCGGCAAAAGGCTGCTGAAATTGCAGAACAGGAAGCGGGAAATTCCCGGAAAATCGGCAAGCACGGCATGGAGCTGATCCGGGAAATCGCGAATAAAAAACCCGGAAAACCTGTCAACATCCTGACCCACTGCAACGCCGGATGGCTTGCATGCATTGAAGGCGGCACGGCCACGGCACCGATTTACGCAGCACACGAAAATGGTATTCCTGTACATGTATGGGTGGATGAAACAAGGCCCTTAAACCAGGGTTCCAGGCTAACAGCCTGGGAGCTGGGGGCTGCAAATGTTGCGCACACTGTGATTACCGACAATGCCGGCGGCCATCTCATGCAGCATGGCATGGTGGACATGGTCATCGTTGGAACGGATCGCACCACCTACACCGGTGATGTGGCAAACAAAATCGGCACCTACCTGAAGGCTCTTTGCGCCCGGGACAACGGCATTGCTTTTTATGTGGCCCTGCCGTCATCCACCTTTGACTGGCAGATACGCGACGGTGTTGGTGAAATTCCTATCGAGACACGTGATCCAGATGAGATCCGCTACATGCCCGGCTTCAAAAAAAGTCCTGAAAATCTTTTAATGCCAGAAAACAGTGCTGCAGCCAATTATGCCTTTGATGTCACCCCGGCGCGCCTGGTTACCGGATTTATTACTGAAAAAGGCGTGTGCCGGGCTAATGAAGCAGCTATCAAAACCCTTTTCTCATGACACCTGAACTGTACGATTTTCAGGTTTGCCGCAGATACAAGGAAATTTCTTGACTTGCAGCCCCCGGCCGGTTAGGTAAAAACCCATGTTAAACGATCTGGAAAAAAAAGTGGTGGCAGCCATACAGGGTGACATGCCCGTATCGGCCAGGCCCTACAGGGAAATTGCAGAACGCGTCGGCTCGGAGGAAAACACCGTGCTCTGGGTTTTGCGTGATCTGCAGCAAAGAGGACTGATTCGAAGATTCGGCGCCACCCTGCGCCATCAGAAATCCGGTTTTACCGCCAATGCCATGGTGGCCTGGAAAGCAGACGAAAGCACGGTGGACAAGGTGGGGCAAAAAATGGCCCAAAACCCGGCCGTATCCCATTGCTACAGAAGAGACAGCCATGAAAAGTGGCCTTATAATCTTTACACCATGATTCACGCAAGAGACCGGGAAACCTGCCGGGAGCTTGCAAAACAGCTTTCCCGGCAGACCGGGGTCAATGATTATACTCTTTTGTTTTCCACCCGGGAGCTGAAAAAAACCTCCATGGTCTATTTTGAAGACGAGCTGGACACTGAAGAGTAGTTCCGTCGTAAAAAGCAGATTTCCAACGGCAAAGTAAAAGTTCAAGGCGCGCAAAATCACGAGGAATGCAGAGTACTTAGCCGTACGTGAAATTCTTCAGAAATCGCACGTAACGCAGATATTGGACTTTTTACGGTTCCATCAAAAATAGCTTCTGCAAAATTTTCCTATCCCGATGAAAAAAGCCCCCCATATTCTGTGCGTCAATCCCTGGATCCATGATTTTGCAGCATATGATTTCTGGGCCCGCCCCCTGGGACTGCTTTGCCTGGCATCCCTGCTCCAAGCCCATGGCTGCCGCGTAACCTGGATAGACTGCCTTGACCGGTTCCACCCGGGACAACACCGGCAGTCTGACCCTTCAGCCCGATCCGGGAGAGGCCCTTACGATAAAAAAAAGATTTCTGCACCGGAAATCCTGTCTGACATCCCAAGGCGCTACTGCCGCTACGGCATCGACCCCGCCCTTGTAACCCGGGATTTTGAGTCATCCGGCAGGCCTGATCTTGTCATGGTGACCTCCCTTATGACATACTGGTACCCTGGTGTGGCTGAAACCATAAGCACTATCCGGGCCGTCTGCCCGGACGTTTCCGTGGCACTCGGGGGCGTTTATGCCACCTTGTGTCCTGAACATGCCTCTATTGCAACAGGCGCCGATGAGGTCATTGCCGGCCACGGGGAAAGAGAGGTCTTTGACCTGGTGGAAAAATATACAGGCCGGCGCCTGGAACCAAACCTGGACATAAACGACATAGACGCCCTGCCTTACCCGGCCCTGGACCTGCAGCACAAAATTCCTTTCGTGCCCATCCGCACCTCGAGGGGATGTCCCTTTTCATGCGAATACTGCGCCAGCCGACAGATCGAACCCCGGCTTGAGCAGCGAGATCCCGGCCGGGCAGCAAGGGAAATCCGGTTCTGGTATGAATTGTTCGGGGTCAGGGATGTGGTTTTCTATGATGACGCGCTTCTTGTCAACTCAGACCAGCATGCAGACATCCTGTTTACAATTCTGGCCCGCTCTGAGATGAATCTGCGCCTTCATACCCCCAATGCCCTGCATGTAAGAAACATAACTTCAAAAAACGCCGTGTTGATGAAACAGGCAGGCATGCAGACCCTTCGGCTGGGCCTTGAAACCACTGACTTTAAAGACAGAGAAATTGACCGGAAGGTTGGAGCCGAAGAATTTATAAGGGCTGCAGCATATCTGAAAGAAGCGGGTTTTTCTCCAAAAGAGCTGGGAGCTTACCTGCTTGCCGGCCTGCCAGGCCAGAATCCGGCTTCCGTGGAGGCTTCCATTGACGTGGTGAAAGCCGCAGGCATAACACCAATTATTGCCTGGTATTCGCCCATTTTTGGTACAAAAATGTGGGATGCGGCCTGTGCCGCATCCCGCTATGATCTTGCCTCGGATCCAGTGCTGACAAACAATGCGATTATGCCCTGCCAGCCTGAATTTTCCTGGGAGCTGGGCACCCGGTTTAAAAACCGTATCCTGGCCTGATGCCCGGCCAGTAATGCCGGCGCGGGCACGGCACCATCAAGCTTTAAGGTTTTAATTTTTCTCCAGAAGCTCCAGGGCTTTTTCCACCACATTTTCAACAGTAAATCCGTATTCGGCCAGCACACGGGCACCCTTGCCCGATGCCCCAAAACCGCTTACTCCCATCATTGCCCCACAGCTTCCCGTATATTTCTCCCATCCCTGTGAAATACCTGCCTCCACTGCCAGGCGCACAGGCACATCAACGGGCAGAACCTGCTCCTTATAATCACGGGGCATTTTGTCAAACTGTTCCCAGCATGGCATGCTGACAACCCTTGCGCTTTTACCCTTTTGATCAAGAATTTTCTGAGCCTCCACAGCCAGGGCCACTTCAGATCCAGTGGATAAAATCAGCATATCAGGCTTGCCGGGGGAGTCTGAAATCACATAAGCGCCTTTTTCCACTTCCCGGGCCGGGGCAAGCTTGTTTCTGTCAAATACTTCCAGCCCCTGCCGGCTCAAAATCAATGCCGTGGGATGATCGGTTGCAGTCACAGCCATCTTCCAGGCTTCTGCGGTTTCATTGGCGTCCGCCGGGCGGATAACATGAAGGTTTGGAATAGCCCTCAGGGCGGCCAGGTGCTCCACCGGCTGATGGGTGGGGCCATCCTCGCCCACTGCCAGGCTGTCATGGGTAAAGACGTAAATGGCCGGCGCTTGCATCAGGGCTGCCAGACGGATGGCCGGGCGCATATAGTCGGAAAATACAAGAAAAGTGCCCCCAAAGGGCCGGACGCCGCCATGGAGCCACATGCCGTTTAAAATTGCTCCCATGACATGCTCCCGCACCCCGAAACGGATATTGCGCCCATCATATGCATCTTTTTGAAAATCACCGGCTCCGTTTATAATAGTCTTGTTGGAAGGAGCCAGATCAGCAGAGCCACCTATGAGCTCGGGCAGTCGCCCGGCAATTGCGTTTAAAACCGAACCTGATGCCTTGCGTGTGGCAACACTTCCCTGGCCGGGATCAAAAACCGGAATATCGGAATCCCACCCCCGGGGCAGGCGCTTTTCCATTCGCTGCAAAAATGCCTGGGCCGGTTCAGGATACTCTTTTTTGTAGGCGGCAAAGCGCTTATTCCATTCTGATTCCGCATTTTTACCTTTTTCAACGGCCTTTCTCATGTGGACGAGGGCTTCATCAGGCACGCAGAAAAGACTGTCAGCCGGGCATCCCAGAAACTGCTTGGTCAGCCGGACTTCTTCTTCCCCCAGGGGTGCGCCATGGGCATCGGCAGAGCCCTGCTTGTTGGGGCTGCCGTAGGCGATGTGGGTGCGCATGACAATCAGTGAAGGCCTGGCTGTATCGTTTCGGGCCTCTTTTACCACCTTATCTATACGTGCAAGATCATTTCCGTCAGTAACTTCCAGCACCTGCCAGCCGCATGCGGAAAACCTCTGGCTGACATCTTCAGTGAATGTTATATCCGTGCTGCCCTCAATGGAAATATTGTTGTCATCATAGACGCAAATCAGCTTACCAAGGCCCAGGTGGCCGGCAAGAGAAGCTGCCTCCTGGGAGATTCCCTCCATGAGATCGCCGTCGCCGCACATCACATAAGTGAAATGATCCACGATATCATGGCCGGGCCGATTAAACACGGCAGCCAGGTGCCTTTCAGCCATGGCCATTCCAACTGCGCTTGCAATACCCTGACCCAAAGGACCTGTGGTAATCTCCACGCCCGGGGTATGGCCGGCTTCCGGGTGACCCGGGGTTCGGCTGCCGTACTGGCGAAAATCCTTGATATCATCAAGGCCCAAATCATAGCCTGTAAGGTAAAGCACAGCATACAGCATCATGGAAGCATGGCCTGCGGACAAAACAAAACGGTCCCGATCGGGCCACATGGGATTTTTCGGGTTGTGGTCCATGAAATTATTCCACAGGGAATATGCCGCCGGCGCCATGCCTAATGGTGCGCCGGGATGACCGGATGAGGCCGCTTCAATTGCGTCCATGGACAGGGCCCTGATGGTGTTGATGCATGCCAGTCCTATGTCCTGGCTGTTTGCCGCCGAATTTGGCTTTTTCATTGGATACTCCTTTTTGCTGTCAGTTGCAGGCTGAAAAATGCTTTTTCAAACCTGCCTGGTTGCACCTCTTGCTTACAAGGCCCTCAGAAATTCAGGGCGAAGGGCAATTCTGCCGGCAAGAGCGTCATCTATAAGACGCAGCGTGGTTTTCTTGTCACGGGGGAGTCTGGCACGAATGGGCAGGTAGTTGGATGCATGGTTTGCATGAAAGAGCCCGTCGGACAAATCAGTGCCTGCCAGCATGGTCCTCAGCTCCGAGAGCATCTCGGTTGCTCCGGGAAGTTCAAAACGACCGGCCTCATAATCAGCATGAAGAGGTGTGCCAGGAATAAGCATCAAAGACAATGCCCCCACATAATCCGGGTCCATGGCCGTCAGCACACGGCCGGTTTGCCTGGCATGCTCCTCTGAACGTTGCCTGCCTGCAAGGCCCAGCAAAACTGTAACAGACATCTTGATGCCCGCATCTTTGACCTTGCGGCCCATCTCAATCATTTTCTCAGATCCGGCTCCCTTGTTAACAGCCTTAAGCGTTAGGTCATCACCACTTTCAAGACCCATATATACGATACCAAGGCCGTGATCCCTAAGCTGGCGCAGCTCTTGGGAACTTTTCATTGAAATGCCCTTGGAGTTGCCATACAAGCCAACACGTCTGACCCATGGCAATTGTTTTTCAATCTCGCGGAAATATTTGAGCAGTTTTTTCTGGGGGACGATCAGGGCGTCACCATCGCAGATAAAAACCCGGTCCTGGTTCTTGCAGTGTTTTGCCGCAAACCCGATATCCTCCATTATGATTTCATCGGGTTTGATTTTAAAGCGCTCTCCTTTGTAGGTACCGCAGAAAGTGCATTTGTTGTGCGAGCAACCCACGGTTACCTGCAGCAGAATGCTGTCGGCCTCACTGGGCGGACGGATAATCATGCCTTCATAGTGCATAACGTAAAACTCCTTTAAATAACTTCAGATTTAAGGCCGGAGCCGAAAATCATCTTGGCGGCACGGTAAAAAGTCCTGCAATATGAGAAACAAACCAGGACAAATATAGGCTTTCGGCCTGTTCTTTATCCAGTCTGCACGGCAATTGCAACCCTTTTTCATATGCGCCGGCCGCGGCCCGAAAAACCACCGGGTTTACATGAAGATGCGAATCTGCTACTGAATTTCATTTCCTTATCCATTCGTCCGGAGGGTATAATCCTATGATTTCCGATTATATAAAGCGCAAAGCAAACCAATGGCAAATTTGGCGCAACCGGCGCCGAGTACTGCTCCTCGACGATCTCAAGGTTGGCTACATCCCCATTTACAAGGCAGCCTCCACTTCCCTTCGCAACCATTTCTGCCGGCGCCAGACCCATTTGGTCCTGCCGGGCCGGCCAGCTACCGCCACACAGGGGCGGGAAACCGCTTGAAAAAGCTGCCCCTCAGCCTTGAGGCCGCGCAGAAGATCTGCCGTCGCTACCAGCAAGACATTGATCTTTTCGGCTACCGGGAAGAAATCAACAAGTGGCTGTCCTGGAAGGCCGAAGCACAATCAGCAAGAAAATGAAATTGACAAGGCCGGGCCGATCCATTAATCATGGATGCAAAACTGCGGTTTTGCCGCAGCCCAGAAAATATCGGATATCCCATGGACAAAACAGAAAAAAATCCGCAAGACGCACCGCTTTCGCCCGACATTATTGAAACCGGGATGCTTGAGCCCATCGAATATGTCTACGGCAGCCGGCGGGAAATTGAAATCGTCATTGACCAGCCCGAGTACACGGCGGTCTGCCCCAGAACCGGCCTGCCGGATTTTGGCTGCATTACAATATGCTACGTGCCGGCCGGCCATATCATTGAATTAAAATCCCTGAAATACTACCTGCTCCAGTACAGAAACGTGGGCATCTTTTACGAAAACGCAGTCAACCGCATTCTCGAAGACCTCGTGGCAGTGCTCTCACCCCGGCAGATGATCGTAACCGGGCACTTCACGGCCCGGGGAGGGATTTCCACCACGGTAAAGGTCCGCTACCCAGACTGATCCTTGCCAATATTGATGGCTTCGTAAAAAGTCCAATATCTGCGTTACGCGCGATTTCTGAAGAATTTCACGTACGGCTAAGTACGCTGCATTCTTCGGCAATCGCGCAAGCCTTGATCTTGAACTTTTTACGGCGCCATCTAAAAACCGACTTTTTACGAGTGCATCAATATTTCCGGCAAAAATAAAACGAGCGCTCGATTTTTTTATTGACAGGACCGGGGCCCCCATGTAGAAAACAACCAGGCGGCTTGATCCGGCTGAAATTGCTTCAGATTCCGGTTATGTAAAAATAAAACTAAAACAAAATATCTAAAAATCTGAAATGCTCAGTTTAGGTTAGAATAAGATGCATAACCTGCAGAATACAACAGCGGCAGAAGAAGATTTTGACAGTTTCCGCAAAATGACCCTTTTGTCCATGGAAGAAATCTGCAGGGATATTTTCAGGGAAAATCAGCACCGCATAAAAATAAAAAAAGAAGCCGTGGCAGTTCGCAACCTGGTCAATATTTTCCACACAACCCTGCAGATTTCAAATGAAAAGGGTTTTCAGACCATGAGTTTGCGGGATTTGAGCCGCAGTTCAGGGCTTTCCATGGGCGCGCTTTACTCCTATTTCTGCAGCAAAGATGAACTGCTTGAAATGATTCAAAATCAAGGCAGAAGAATTATCCTGAAAATTCTTTCCCGGCGCATCAACCCGGCCGCCCCGCCTTCAGAACAGCTCAGAACCGCCATTAGGACCCACCTGTATCTTACAGAAGTTCTGCAGCCCTGGTTTTATTTCTCCTACATGGAAGCCAAAAACCTCAAAAAGGAACAGCGCAAAAAAGCCATTGAAAGCGACCTTGTCACCGAGGAACTCATAATGGGGATTTTAAAGCAGGGCGCTGAAAAAGGCCAGTTCGTGGTTACAAACCCAATGCTCACAGCCTCGGTTATAAAAGCCGTGCTCCAGGATTGGTATTTAAAGCGCTGGAAATATTCCCGCAGACAAATTTCCGTGCAGGTCTATGCGGATTTTATTATTCATTTTATAGAATCCTTTGTCCGAAAGCCATCGGCAAGCTGCTGCTCATAGTCTTTTAGCAGAGCATGGGTTTCGGCCATACTTTTAAGGCAGGCTGCAGCACTGCGAAACCAGCTTGCACGGGGCATCCCTTTGAGCAGCCACCCCAGACGGCTTCGCATAAGCCGGCAGGCATGATCTTCTCCGTAGAATTCAGACATTTGCCCGGCATATGTCCGGATGGCGGCAAAACGCTGGGCCGTATCCTCTTTAGGAACCGCAAGACCCTGAAGCAGAGCCCGAATCTGGGCAAAAATCAATGGATTGACCATGGCACCCCGCCCTATCATAACCCCGTCACAGCCGGTTCGCTTCATCATTGCAACAGCATCTTCGGCATTTAATATGTCCCCGTTTCCAATAACCGGAATGGATATATGCTGTCTGACTCTTCTAATTACAGACCAGTCCGCATGCCCGGAAAATCCCTGCCCGGCGGTTCTTGGATGCACACAGACCGCATCCACACCCAGATCCTGTGCCATTTGACAAAGGGCAACAGCTTCGTTACCCGAAGGCTCCCAGCCGGTTCTGATCTTTATGGTAAGCGGAACGGCAACAGCCCTTCGCACTGCCTTTATAACGGCTGCCGCTGCTTTTAAATCCTTCATCAGGGCAGCACCTGCACCTGTTTTAACCACTTTTTTTACTGAACATCCGAAATTAATATCAAGAATGTCAGCTCCTGCCTCTTCCACCATTGAGGCGGCCCTGGCCATGTAATCCGGTTTTGCCCCAAAAATCTGGATACTCAATGGCTTCTCAGAGATTGAGTGATGCACCATCTGCACTGTTTTACCTGAATTCTGGCACAACCCGTTTGAGCTTATCATCTCGGAGCAGACAAGGCCGCAGTGATTTTGCTTTACCATCCTGCGAAATGGCGCATCCGTTACCCCGGCCATAGGCGCCATGACCGTGGGGGGGGAGATTTCAACGGCATTAACCGCAAATATGTGTCTTTCCGGGTTCATTTATTTTCCTGGAGATGGATTTGCATAACAATACAAGCAGTTGTGAAAACAAGGCTGGTCGGCATACCCGCCGATATCCCTGGAAACCATACACCCGCAACCCTTCTGCCTGCGCTGGCCCCGGTCCTTTTGCAAAGAAAGACTGCCCCCGAAAATCTCTGCCAGGTAGTGGCCGGGAATGCAGGCTCCCGGAAGAATACCGGCATCTTCAGGCATAGCATCGAGTATCTCCTGCTCGCAGCAAAGATAAAGGCTTATGCCCAGATCTGCCAGAACCTTCTGCATGTGCATAAGCACACGGATTTTTTTCTCCACTGGCGGATCGATCCACCCAAAACCCGGCCCTGGCAGAGGCCGCCTGCCCAGCTTGGCGTAAAGGTCAACAAAACTTGTCACACACCGGCTGACTCCAAGACCTGCCATGGCCCTGGCAATGCTTTTGAACTCATGCAGATTATTTTCGGCCCCGCCTGCTTTAGTCCGATAAAAACAAATGGGATCAAAGCGCCACTGCACTGCCCGGGCTCCAAATCGCCGGCACAGTTCAAGGGCCTGTTTCAGGCGCGCTTCTGTGGGCGCAATGCAGGGCTCTATCAGAGGGGACCGGGAGTTGAGGGTAAAATTAAAAAACAGGTTGTATCCAAGGGCCCGAAGCTTTTCCCCGTAGCCTCCTTCTAAGAACCTGGTGAAATCCTTGGACCAGAACACGATGGCATGAACGTGTTCAGGCACGGCCGGTACCTGAAAAATCTTTTTATTATAGGGGTTTTTGACATCAAAAACCCCTTTGGTAACACCTGCCATAAACCAGTCCATGTAAAAGGCCGGTATGTCCGTGCGGCGGGAAGCTGAAACAACTATTCGGGTTTTCATTGCAGGGAGTTTAAAACAGCGCAGACATCTTGGCTCATTTGGGCTTCCGGTCCTTTAGCGAGATAACCGTGCCGCTTTCCTTCTGGCCCGGCTCCGGGCCGCTGGGTTCAGAATCATTTACGGACCTATCGTCTTCCTGCGGGGGCTCGATTTTTTCCAGCCGCATTTTATGGCCGTCCATGGTAAACTCGGAGCCGTTGATATAAGTGTCGCGCAAAATCCAGGTTACCGTCTGCACAGGCAGGTTCAGCAGCATCAGCTTAATCTGAAACCAGTCCTTTTTCACATCCGGTCTTATATCTTCCACCCGTGCAAACACCATGGGCTGATCATCGTGATAGATCAAAACTATATCATTTTCCGCGACCATAACTACCTCTTATGCTTTCAAAATATTTTACACCTTTTTTCGGCGCCATCAGTCTTGATGCACTCGTAAAAAGTCGCTTTTAGACTGCTTTGTAAAAAGTTCAAGATCAAGGCTTGCGCGATTTTGAAGGATGCAGGGTACTTAGCCGTACGTAAAATTCTGAAAAATCGCGCGTAACGCAGATATTGGACTTTTTACGAAGCCGTCAGTCTTGACGGCCCGGGGCAACAAGGGTCTTAAGCCAGTAAAGAAAACTGTTTCCGGCAAGGTTCTGCCGGTCAAGCCGGTCAATCTCACGGTTTAACCGGTCGGCATCCTCAAACCAGGCGGACCTTTTCACAAGAACCTGCCCCTGGTCAAGCTCCCGGACAACCCGGGCCGGGTTGCCGGCGGCAATCACATTTGGCGGAACATCGCGTACCACGACGGAACCGGCCCCGATAATGCTGTTTTCCCCGATAGTAACCCCCTTGCACACAGTAACCCGGTCGCCGAGCCAGACATTATCCCTGATATAAACAGGAGCGGTGTCGCCTATGGTTTTAACCCGGTCATAGGTTCCGTGCCAGTCGGCATCAGTGATAAAAGTACTGCCAGCCATCATGCAGTTATCTGCGATCACGATCCGATTTGCCGAGCTTATTCGCACCCCCGGGCAGATAAGGCAAAAATCTCCGATGGATATCGTGCCCATGCCTTTTTTTTCAGGCCACACGGTCAGCCGCACATGCTTGTCCGATGTGGTAAGAATATTTACGTGCTTTCCAATGGAAACCGGGGCGCCGAAAATTTTGATATTCCATGGATGGATACACATGGCTCCGGGTCCCAGGGAGTCGAGCTGGGGCATTATAAAGCGGCGGGTGTAGGCATTCTGAAAGCTCATAAACGCGCGCTTTAAAAAATACGGACGATGATCTTTTCTCAAGAAAAACCTGCCTGGATTTACAAGGTTACCCGAAAATGCCTGATTCATCCCAGAACCTGTGATGAAACAGGCGGCTGGCAGGCGTAAGGTTATACAAGGCGTCTGCGGCCATAAGCACAACAGCGTTTGTCCAGGTAATTTTTTCCTCCGGCCAGATCACCATGTCCGGATAGGTAAATCCGCACCAGTACGAACCATCTTCAAACCGCCTCTCATGCATCCAGTTGAAAACAATTCCGGCTATCCGGTCATTGCCGGCAGCCGAAAGGGCGAGCACGCACTCGCAGGTTTCTGCGACAGTCACCCAGGGACGATTGGAGACACAAAGCACGCCCATGTCTTCCACAACAAACTTTTTCCAGTACTGATCAAACCTTTTGCGTGCAGACGGACCCGTGACAGCACCCGAAAGAACCGGATAGAACCAATCCATGGAATAATGGGACTTGGCGATATTAAACAGGCGATATCCGCTTTGCAGGGCTTTTTTAAGCCGGACGGCAGCAGATATCCATTCATTGCAGTCTTTTCCCAAATGCCGGCCCATGGCAATGGCGCATTTAAGGCTCATGAAAATACAACTCGAACCAGTCAACAGGGCCATGGGATCTGCTTTCAGATCAGGGCTCATGGCCCAGTAAATCTCGCCGGTGGGCGCCTGCAGACGCAAGGCAAAATCCATTGCCCGGCGCACCGGCTCCCACATGGAAGAGACAAATGCCTCATCCCGGGTCACCAGGTAATAATGATAAACGCCAACAGCAATATAGGCCGTCACGTTAGTGTCCCGGGTCTGGTCCAGGGGCCGGCCGTCCTGGTATGCCGCATACCAGCTGCCATCTTCCAGCTGCCGGCCGGCCAGCCATTGGTAGGCTTTTCTGGCATGGTCCAGATATCCGCCAATTGCCAGCCCCATGGCCGATTCCACGTGATCCCAGGGATCGGTTTTGCCGCCGGCAGACCAGGGAATTTCACCGTCCGGCTTCTGGGTTTGGGCAATAAGGGCCGAAGCCTGATCCAGATCCAACGCTTCCGGTTGTTTTTTGCGCAACACCTCCGAGTCCATCCGCCTTGCCGCCTTTCCCGTCATGAAAACCATCAATGGCGGCCGGATACGGCCGCACAATTGCCGATCACACCCCGCCGGCAAAAACCGGCCCCAAAAGCCACCAGGGGCGGGCTGTTCTTTTTTAAAATAACGAATATGCCAAAACTTACGCGCAAAATCAATTCATTTTCATCCGTGAAGCCTGAACCACAAAGCAGCAGGGCCGAAACCCTATGCGATATGGGGCATCAGGGCCCAGGTCACGGCCCAGAAATTCGAGTCCGGCAGTTTGTCCAGACACACAATACCGCCATTCTGAAATTTAAATACCGTGTACTGCACCGATCCGGTGGTCAGGCAGGAAACCATCCGCTCCATAAACGGCAGATGGCCCACGAGCATGAGATTTTCCCTATCGCTGATCTGCTTTGCAAACTCCGCGGGATCGTCCAGGGCCTTTAACCCGGCCGTTTCTGCCAGGTCGGAAACCGCAAGTTTCTGGGCGAACAGCTCAGCGCTCTGACGTGCGCGCTTTTTTCCGCTGTGGCGGATGCGGCCCACTTTGACCCCGTAGGCCCGGGCCGTGTCCGCGATTCTTTCCAGATCGTCAACGCCTTCTTCAGACAGCCCTTGTTTTTCATCTATTTCCTTTGGCAGGGTTTTTCCGTGCTGCACAAGATAAAGTGCCAATGTCCGGCCTCCTTTCTGTTTTTACGAAAATATAATGCAGGGCCGCCCGTGATTCAAATGCAAATCAAAAGCGGTGCTGCATTTTTTTTACATAATTTCTTGCCATGGCCGGTCTGATTTCGATAAGAACGGGTTACCTGATTTTTTCGTTTTACTCCGTGGAATCAATCATGTAAAAATGCGGCAAACCAATCGGAAAAGCCTGCAGCTCGCAGGCAAAGAAAGGCACTTATATGGGCGGACTTTTTGGATGTACCATGAAAACCGACTGCACCATGGACCTGTTTTACGGAACCGACTATCACTCCCATCTCGGCACCAAACGCGGCGGACTGGCGGTCAAAAACAGCCAGGGCATGACCAAGGCCATTAAAAACATCGAAAACAGCTACTTTCGGACCAAATTCGAATCCGAACTACCCAATTTCCATGGAAAAAAGGGCATTGGCGTGATCAGTGACCATGACTCCCAACCCCTGATCGTGGGTTCGCACCTGGGCACATTCGGCATTGCTACGGTGGGCCGCATAAACAACCTGCGGGAACTGACCCGTTCTGCCTTCAGGCGCGGCATTCATTTTTCGGAAGTTGGCGAAGACGAAGTCAACCCCACCGAGTGCGTAGGCATGCTCATAAACCAGGAGGCAGACTTTGTCAGCGGCATTGTCAGCGCCCAGGCAGCCATACGGGGATCGTGCACCCTGCTGCTGCTCACCGACAACGGCATTTACGCCGCCCGGGACCGGCTCGGGCGTACCCCTTTGGTGGTGGGTAAAAAAGAAGGTGCTTACGCGGTTACCTTTGAAACAACGGCTTTTTTCAATCTCGGCTACCAGACGGTTCACTACCTGGGACCTGGCGAAATCGTTTTCATTACCGCGGAAGGATATGAAACGGTCCGGGCACCGGGGCCCAACATGCAGGTCTGCTCATTTCTGTGGGTCTATTACGGATATCCGGCATCCAGCTACGAAAGCCTTTCCGTGGAGGAAGTCCGCTACCGGTGCGGGCAGGCCCTGGCCCGGGCCGATGACACGGAGGTGGACCTTGTCTCGGGAATCCCGGATTCAGGCATAGGCCATGCCATCGGGTATGCCAATGAAAGGCTGGTGCCCTACATGCGTCCGTTTGTCAAATACACTCCCACATGGCCCCGCAGTTTCATGCCCCAGAACCAGAACGACCGGGATTTGGTGGCCAGGATGAAGCTGATTCCGGTCACCTCCCTGATTGCGGGAAAGCGCCTGCTGTTCTGTGATGACTCCATTGTCCGGGGCACCCAGCTCAAGGACAATGTCCGGACACTGTTTGACGCCGGGGCCAGGGAAGTGCATATGCGCATCGCCTGTCCCACCCTGATATATCCATGTCCGTACCTGAACTTCTCCACATCCCGCTCCACGCTGGATCTTGCGGGGCGCAAGGCCATCTATGACATTGAAGGCCTGGAGGAAGACGAAGTCATTGGCAGGTATGCAGATCCGGATACCCGGCAGAGCACGGACATGGCCGATTACATCCGGGAAAAGCTCGGCCTGACATCCCTGAAATACCAGCGGCTCGAGGACATGATATCAGCCATAGGCCTGGCCAGGGAAAAACTCTGCACCCATTGCTGGGACTCCAGCAGTTACGATTAGCACCACGGCCAGGGGCCTAAAAATAAAATCATTATTGATGGGACCGTAAAAAATTCAATATCTGCGTTATGCACGATTTCTGAAGAATTTTACGTACGGCTAAGTACGCTGCATTCTTCAAAATCGCGCAAGCCTTGATCTTGAACTTTTTACGGTGCCATTTAAAAACCTACTTTTTACGAGTGCATCAAGTTTGACGGAATCGTAAAAAGTCCAATTCCTGCAGCAAATTTAAAAATCGCCCAGCTCAGGTCTTTAATATTGCGGCTTTACATGCAAATCATCACCTGATATAAATGGATATGCAAAAATATTTATTTTCCCCGCTTCCTTTTAACCTCCCATGCCAAAGGAGAAAAACCATGTCAGAAAATCAGGTCGAGCTGGATAAAAACCGCAGAAAAAATCTTGGAAAATTCATGAAAGCCATGCCCGAACTGGGAAAGCAGCTGGGCGCCCAGGTGGAGGAAGCCTACAAAGACGGGGCCCTTGACACCAAAACCAAGCGCCTCATGGCCATGGCCCTGGCACTTGGGGCCGGATGCCGCAACTGCGTTCTGGGCCAGGCAACAGCTGCCCTGGACCAGGGAGCAACTAAGGAGGAGATGCTCGAGACAATCGGCGTGGTGGTCAGCATGCGGGGCACAACAGGCGTGGCCGAATCACTGAGGGTCATTCAGCTGCTTGATGAACTGGAGAAACTATAACTTAAACTGATACAATCGCTTTTTAAGTATTTTGTTTTACTATTAATTTAATAGGTGCAAACAAGCTGATCAAAACCGGAGAAGACCATGAACGCAAACGAGATCGCATCATTTTTTTCCCTTGATAACCGGGTGGCCGTAATTACTGGAGGCAGCCGCGGCATAGGCTTGGCCATCGCCCGTGCATATGCTCTGGCCGGGGCAAAAATCGTCGTCAGCAGCCGCAAAAAGGAAGGAGTGGAAGAAGCCGCGGCAATCCTGCGCAAACAGGGAGCAGATGTATTACCTGTTCCGGCAAATGCTTCTTCAGAGGACGACAGGGTAAGCCTTGTGCAGCAGACAATTGACTGGGCCGGAAAAATTGATATTCTGGTAAACAATGCCGGAACCAATCCCGCTTACGGTCCTTTGCAGGATATTCCACGCCAGGCCTGGGATAAAACCTTTGAAACCAATCTCAACGCAGCATTCCGGCTCTCCCAGCTGGCTTTTCACGCATGCATGAAGGACAACGGCGGGGTTATTGTAAATACTGCTTCAGTGGCGGCCTTTACCAGCACGCCCCTGCTCAACACATACAACATAACCAAGTGCGCCATGATCCATATGACCCGGGCCATGGCAGACGAATGGGGGCCCTACGGCATAAGAGTCAATGCCCTGGCCCCGGGCGTAATCAAAACCAAGCTGAGCCGGGCACTGTGGGACGGTGAACAGGGAGACAGCCTGGCTGCCCGCCTGCCCCTGCGCCGCATAGGTGTGGTCGAGGACATTGCCGGCGCGGCCCTGCTCCTGGGATCGGATGCAGGCTCCTACATAACGGGGCAGTACATTATAATCGACGGCGGAGAGCTTGCAATGGGATCCGGGACGTAAACAAACACGTGCATCCAGCCCGGCTGTGCCTGGCTGGATGCATGATTTCTTTATATTAAGGCCCCCCCGTCAACCACAATAGTCTGGCCGGTAACATAGCTTGATGCAGATGATGCCAGAAAAATCATGACATTTGCTATTTCATCAGGATTTCCGATTCTTTTAAGGGGTATGCCTTCGCAGAGGGAATCTTTTATCTGCTTTTTCTCATCTTCGTTTTTATCATACCAGATGGCATTGAGCAGGCGGGTCTCAATAGCCCCCGGAGCTATGGCATTGACCCGGATGTTAAAATCAGCCCACTCTTTGGCCAGGGCCTTGGTGACCATTATCAGTGCAGCTTTGCTGATGGCATAGGTGCAGGTGGGAACCACCGGGCTGAAACCGTTAATGGATGAAACATTTATAATTGTTCCGCCCCCGTTTTCCTTCATGATCCTGGCCGCGGCCTGGCCCAGAAAAAAAGCGCCTTTCAGGTTGATGTTCATCAGGGAATCCCAAGCCTTTTCCTCCACGTCAATGGCCATGGAGGCAATGCTGGTTCCGGCATTGTTTACCAGGATATCAATTCTGCCGAATTTTGCCACCACGTGTTCAACCAGGCTGTTGATCTGATCCATCCGTCCCACATGTGTTGCCACAGCCATGGATTTTCTGCCAAGTTTTTCCACCTCGGCTGCAACTTCTTCCAGATCAGAGATTTTTCGGCTGGTAACAATGACGTCCGCTCCGGCTTTGGCGAAATTAATAGCTGTTGCCCTGCCGATTCCACGGCTGCCGCCGGTAATTAATGCAACTTTTCCTTCCAGGGAAAATGCTGGCTGCTCCATTGAAAGATTCCTTTCCTCTTATTTTTTTTAGATTGTTTTGTAATTTGCAGGTTAAGTCCTGCCCCCTTTAAGTAACTTCAAAAAAAGCTACTGTTATATCTCGGCCCCGGGCACCGGCCGGGGAGGGATACTTCCAGGGAAATCATTTTTTTGCGCTCTGACGAAATTGCACTTCGCTGCCCTGACAGCGGTGCGCAAAAGGGGGTTTCCGAGCGGAAATTGAGGCTCTAAAAGGCTCCTGGAGCCAGGAAACTCCTTTTTACGTGCCGCCGATCAGCCAGGGCGCTTATGGATTTGCTTTCTGCAAAAATACCGCCGTGGGCGGGATAAGCAGCTTTTTACAAAGCCTTCTAAAAGCGCCCTTTTACGAGTTTGTCAAACTCGAAAATCGCTTAATTTGGATAAAAATTTTTTCAAATTTGGGGGTAATTGAGAAATCCGTTTTAAATTAAAGGGTTGTTTTTTAATTTCTCTATTGTTACCGTTAATTTGTAACCGCCGGAAAGGCACAAAATAAATTGCAGGTGATCAAAGGAGGAAAAGGTACCATGGAAAACGGAACAGTGAAATGGTTTAATGAAAAAAAAGGTTTTGGTTTTATCGAAAGAGAAGACGGCTCGGACGTATTCGTCCATTTTTCAGCAATCAATGCAGATGGATTTAAAACACTGAACGAAGGCGACAAAGTGAGCTTTGAAGTTGAGCAGGGGCAAAAAGGTCCTGCCGCCACGAATGTAAAGGTGCTGTAAAAGCCTTAATTCAGTAAAAGGAGGTTTTCCGGCGACAGGAAAGCCTCCTTTTTTTATTTGAGCCAAAAACCTTTTCAATTCGATTCCCCAAACGAGTTAAAAGGCTTTGCAGCCCTTAAAACAACTTGCTGATCAGACCATTTGCCAGGGACATGGTAGAATTGAAAAACTGCGGCCACGGCATGCATAAAAAGAATCCGAGCGTGAGCACCTCGCCGCTGCCCAAACGGTTCCTTCCGCCTCTTTACATCTCCTGGAGCATGTGGGGTCTGGGCGCGCTGTTTTACCTGGTGGGATTTTTCCACCGGGTGGCCCCGGCAGTTATGACAGATGAGCTCATGAAAGACTTCAGCATAGGGGCTGCCGGGCTGGGCCACCTGTCTGCGTTTTATTTTTACAGTTATGTAGCAATGCAGATTCCCACCGGTCTTATGACAGACACCTGGGGTCCGCGGCGACTGCTGACTGCAGGCGCACTGGTCGCAGGTTTTGGGACGGTTTTATTTGCGGCCGCCCCGGGATTTTTTTGGGCCAGCGCGGGCCGCTTTATGATTGGCGGTTCCGTGGCCGTAGCCTTTGTTGGACTGCTTAAGCTGGCAGCCAACTGGTTTCCGCCCCGGCGCTTTGCAGCGGTCACCGGGATGGCCCTTTTCTTCGGAATTATGGGTGCAGTCTCCGGCGGCCCGCCCCTGCGGCTGCTTATGAATTATTACTCCTGGAGAAGCATAATGCTGGGAGTTGCTGCCATCACACTGGTTATAGGGTCAATGATCTGGATCTTTGTCCGCGATGCCCCTTCTGACAGAGGTTATGCCAATCAGGCTGCCAATGAACCAGACCCTGCCGGTGGAGGGGCATTGACAAACACCGCCAGAAAAGTGGCTGAAGTCTTTTCCTATCGCAATACCATTCTGCTTTTTTTTATCCCGGCTGGAATCGTGGGCGCCACGCTGACTTTCTCCGGCCTGTGGGGGGTGCCATACTTGACCACTCATTACGGCATGTCCACCTCAAAGGCTTCCCTGCTAACTTCGACCTTGCTGGTAGCCTGGGCTGCAGGCGGGCCGTTTTTCGGATGGCTCTCAGATCTGCTGGGCAGAAGAAAGCCGATTTATATACTGGGATGCCTTCTGTGCCTTATAGGATGGATGATTCTTTTTTTTGTTCCCGGCCTTCCTTTTTATGCTCTGGTTGCTGCCCTGCTTGCCGCCGGCTTCTGCTCAGGATGCATGGTTGTAAGCTTTGCACTTGCCAAGGAGTCGCTCCCGCTCCGCCTTGCAGGAACTGTCTCGGGAGTGATCAACATGGGGGTTATGGCCGGACCGATGCTTCTTCAACCCGCGGTCGGCTATGTTCTGGACATAAACTGGCAGGGAAAAATTTTAAGCAGTGTGAGAATATATTCACTTGAATCCTATCAAAAAGGCTTCGCCCTTATTTTGACATGGGTGGTGCTTTCCCTTGTTTTACTGCTTTTTACAAAGGAGACATGGTGCCGGCAGCAAACCTGAAGTATTTTCAACCTAAACTGAAGTTTCAAATTTTAATGGTCTCGTAAAAAGTCGATTTCGGGCGGCTTTGTAAAAAGTTCAAGATCAAGGCTTGCGCTATTTTGAGGAATGCAGAGTACTTAGCGGTACGTGAAATTCTGAAAAATCGCGCGTAACGCAGGTATTGGACTTTTACGAAGCCGTCCAGTTTAAAAAGGTAGTCTTTTCGGCCGGGGCAAAACAAATTATCAAACCCTTGTCCCAAGTTGACATACAAACCAAATGATGTAATATTTTAATTGAAATGCAGGGCTGTTTATCTTCAAGGAACCATATCAGAAGGAGATGGCCGGTTTTATGGAAACAAAAAGCAACCCGGATCAATCGCTTTTCGGTAAATCCGGATACGAACAAGTACAGCCTGCCGCCTTGCGGCGGTTCAAGACCCCGCCGCCAGATCTTTTCGTTTCCCTGTTGTCAACCGTTGATATCCGCATCAATGGCGATCGCCCATGGGATATCAGGGTTCATGATCCCAGGCTCTACAAGCGCGTTCTTTGCGATGGCTCCCTTGGACTGGGGGAGGCATACATGGATGGCTGGTGGGATTGCGACCGGTTAGATGACCTTTTTGCCCGACTGCTCGGGGCCGGCATCAAAAAGCGTCTGCCGGGACTGGCCCGGGTAAAGCTGGCTATGTTTGCTGCAGCCTACCGTTTAATAAATTTCCAGAGTGTCAGGCGGGCCTTTGATGTTGGAGAACGTCACTATGACATCGGCAACGACCTTTATTTGAAAATGCTTGATCCCCAGATGATTTACAGCTGCGGGTACTGGGCCAACGCGAGGACCCTGGAGGAGGCACAGAAAGACAAGCTCGATCTTGTCTGCAAAAAGCTTAAACTGGAACCCGGCATGAAGGTGCTGGATATCGGCTGCGGCTGGGGCGGCATGGCAGCCCATGCGGCAAAGCACTTTGGTGTTGAAGTAACTGGTATCACTGTGTCGCGCGAGCAGAAAAAACTGGGGGAAGAGCTTGTTTCCGGCCTGCCGGTATACATTGAACTGGCCGACTACAGGTCCCTGACGGGTAGGTACGACCGGATTGTTTCCATTGGAATGTTTGAGCATGTCGGAGGCAAAAATTACCGGACCTATTTTAACAAAGCAGCAGGGCTGATAGACAATGACGGCATTTTCCTTCTTCAAACCATCGGCGGTGAAAACCCCGATCCCACCCCCGACCCCTTCCTTAATCGCTACATCTTTCCCAATGGCAAAATCCCCTCCCGCAGGGAAATAAATGATGCCAGCCTGGGCCTGTTCCGGCTGGAGGACTGGCACAATTTCGGACCGGATTATGACCGCACCCTGATGGCCTGGGACGCCAATGCACGCCGTGCCTGGCCGGAACTGGGAGATGCCTACGACCGGCGGTTTCAGCGCATGTGGCACTACTACTTAAACTGCTGTGCAGGATTTTTTCGCTGCCGCCAGGCTCAGCTCTGGCAGCTGGTTTTCACCAAACCCGATTCCCAGCTCGAGTACCGCAGCAATAGATAGCCCGGGGGGCAGGTTTAAGGTATAAACAGGAGGAAACATGAAAACTTGTCTTGATGATAAGATTGCGGGGGGCCGGACCTACAGCCGCCGGGAATTTTTGGTATTATCGGCTTTAACTTCGGCAGGTTTTCTGGCCGGATGCGCGATAAACCCTGTTAGCGGCGAAAAGCAGTTAATGCTGGTATCCGAAGAATGGGAAATCCAGGTGGATCAGGAAAACTCGCCCCATCAGTTTTCCACCGATTACGGAAAGCTACAGGATGACGCACTCAACAACTACCTGCAGCAGGTAGGCCGGGACATGGCCCCCTACAGCCACCGCCCGCATATGCCTTATTCCTTTCAGGGGGTGAATGCAACCTATATAAACGCCTATGCCTTTCCCGGCGGAAGTATCGCCACCACCCGGGGGATACTTTTGTCCCTTGAAAGCGAAGCAGAGCTTTCAGCTCTTCTGGGACACGAAATGGGGCATGTAAATGCCCGGCATACCGCCCGGCAAATGTCTAAAGGCATGCTGACCCAGGCCGTTGTAGCAGGGGTTGCCGGTTATGCCGGAACCAGGGATGAGTTATACGGACAGCTGGCAGCCCAGCTTGGCATGCTCGGGGCCGGAGCACTTCTTGCTTCATACAGCCGCGACAACGAGCGGGAAGCAGACCGGCTGGGCATGACCTACATGACCCAAAGCGGGTATGGCACAAAGGGCTTTGTAGATCTCATGGATATGTTAAACAGCATGCACAAGGCAGATGCCGGTGCGGTATCCCTTATGTTTTCCACGCATCCCATGAGCCAGGAGCGCTACGACACCGCCATCAGAATGAAAGAGGGCAAATTTTCCAAATATGCCGGCCAGCCGCTGCAGCGGCAACGATACATGGATCATACCGCGGGCCTTCGAAGGATCAAACCAGCCATTGAGCATTTCCAGCAGGCAGAAGAATCCATGGGCAAAAAAGACTATGACGGAGCCGAGACTTTATTCAAACAGGGCCTGAAAACCGCACCAAACGATTATGCCGGGCTTGTCATGATGTCCAAATGCCAAATGGCAAAGAAAAAATACGACCAGGCCCTTAAATTTTCGGAAAAAGCCAAGCAGGTCTACCCCGGCGAGGCCCAGGCCAACCACATCAACGGACTTGCCTGTATCAACCTGAAAAAATATGACCAGGCGGTTGAGAATTTCACGGCTTATGAAACCAAGCTTCCCGGAAATCCAAACATCCTTTTCTACCGTGGATATGCCTATGAAGGCATGAATAAAAAACAGAAGGCAGCCGAAGACTACTACAAATTTCTCCAGCAGGTAAACCAGGGCAGCCAAGCCCAGCACGCCCACAAACGCCTTGTGGAATGGGGGGTTATCAAAACATCTGCCAAATAAAAACCCAAAACGGAAAGCTGGACAATAACGTTTATTGCTTAAGCCTTATCAGTAAACGGCCATCTTCCACATGAATATATTCAACGCCTTCGGCAAAGGTTTTCCAACCGCCCTGGCTACCACCGAACACCTGGACGAGATCGACATTTTTAAGGTTGCCAAGCCAGGCATTGGGTATTGGCACACCCATGACACTTACGCCCTTTAACACAACAACAGGCCGGCCGTATTTATAGGCAAGCTCCACGCCCGCATTTACGCGCAGGGTCTTGCCCCCGAGCACAGGGAAATCCTGGCCAAGGGGAAGCAGCAGTTTTGCACTGACCAGATCCTTTGACAGATCAATGACCAGTTTCCTTGCCAGGTCGGTATTTCTGGCAAGCATTGCATTTACCTCCCGCTCAAGAAACTCAACTTCACGGCTGGCGCCCGCCTCGCTGTAAGGTTCAGGATCCGGGAGGCCAAAATCGGCACCGGAGTCCCTTACTTCAATGCCAAGTTCCCGGAGCTTGCTGTTTAGCACCTGTTCCTCTTTGGGTTTGAGCTCCACGGGTTTAAACTCCCTGACAAACAGATAATGGCTCAGCAGCCAGTAAGTAAGACCCGCGGTTGCAGCTATGGTTACAATGACGATAGCAACAACATGCGGCCATCGCAAGCCAATGCGCTTTTCAGTTGTGCCCGTGCCGGTAACAAGTGTCATTATTTTGCCTGCCGGGATTTAACAAGGGAGAGCTTTTTATTCACTCTGACAAAATTCTATATTGCTGCCCTGGCGGCGCCCAGGAGTATGCCTTTTTTGCATATCCGAAAAAAACGATTTCAGAATTTTTTATCCTTTGCTAAAATATAGCAGGATTATAAAGATTTACAACTTACAAAAATTGATGGCACCGTAAAAAATTGAAAACAACTTTTAGTGAACCGGAAATCAAGGAAATACTGGCAAATCACAAGCCAAGACACATACCGTCATCGAGCCGGACCCCTGCCTCGGTTTTAATCCCGTATTACCCGGCCCCCCAGGGACTGTCCCTTGTTTTTATGAAGCGCCCTGATTATCAGGGTGTTCACGGCGATCAGATCTCGTTTCCCGGAGGCAGAAAAGACAAAACCGACAAAGACGACCTGGAAACGGCCCTGAGGGAAACGGAAGAGGAGATTGGAGTCAGGCAGGATCAGATTGAAGTGTGGGGAGCTTTGAGCACCCAGAAGACACTGGCATCGAGTTATTTTATAACCCCTTTTATCGGACGCATCCCTTATCCGTATGATTTCAGGCCCGATCCCAGGGAAGTGGAGCGTTTGATTGTAATTCCATTCTCCCGCCTCCTGGAGCCGGAAACTTATTCATATGGTTATTACAACTGGAAAGGCATGGAATTTGAGAGTGATTTGTATCAATACGGCAGCGATATTATCTGGGGCCTGACAGCAAGAATTTTAAATAACCTTATTTCACTGCTCAAAACAGGGCGGGAATACGACTGAAAATACCCCGGCGGCCGGTAAATGATTCAAAAAAACCCTGAACCCCGGGCAAGGACAGTGCAATGATTCAGGGCAATATCTTTGATCTTGATGGGCATGTTTTTGATCCCTTGCAGGAAGCCCTGGAAACACTTTTTTCCGGCAGCCGGGTGAGTGCTGTAAAAATCATTTCAAGAGGCCATGTAACAGAGACCGGAAAATGGTATGACCAGCATCTGGATGAATGGGTGGTTCTTCTGCAGGGAACGGCCCGGCTGGAATTTGAAAACGGGGAAATACTGAATCTTTCCGGCGGCGACTATATTCTGCTGCCCGCCCGTAAAAAGCACCGGGTAACATATACAAGTCATGAGCCTCCATGCATCTGGCTTGCCGTACACGGGGAGCTTAAAACCTGATGCCATAACGAATCAGTATCTTAAACAATAAGCTATCTCGGGAGATTCTGCTAACTATCTGGTATTGTTCCAGTTTTATCCAAAGGCAGGTGTACGTAAAAAATGCTGCCGCTTCCGGGCCGGCTTTCAACTCTGAGGTATCCCCTGTGGGATCTGATAATGCCGTCCACAATGGAAAGCCCCAGCCCTGTGCCGGTTCCTTCCTTCCTGCTTGTAAAATAAGGCTCAAAAATCTTGTCCAAAAATTCTTCGGAAATACCTTCGCCTGTATCGCTTACTGAAATTCTGACATAGTCTCCGGCAACAGCATCCGGATGTCGCCCTTTGACATCCTCGTCACCAGGGGAGAACAAGCCGGCGGCCACAACCAGAACACCGCCCTTGCCTTCCATGGCATGGACGGCATTGTTTATCAGATTTAACAGCATCTGGTCGAGCTGAACCGGATCGCCGTTTACAATCAGGTCTTCTCCGGAAATCTGCTCCCGGAATTCTATGGAATCAGGGATGGTCGAACCAACTCTTTGCAAAGTCTCCCTGATAAGGGCAATGATGGTCACGGGCCTGAACGACTCTTTTTCCCGCCGGCTGACAGCCAGAATCTGTTTGACGAGATTCTTTGCCCTGGCACCTGCAGTCATAACCTGGGAAAGGTTATGGTGAACCAGGCTTCCCCTTTCCACCTCGTCTAAGGACAACTCTGTGTAGCCAAGCACGGAGGTAAGTATATTGTTGAAATCATGCGCAATTCCGCCAGCAAGCCTGCCCATTGCCTCCATCTGCCGGGCATGATGAAGGCGGGCCTGAAGTTTTTCATTTTCCTTTTGAGCCAGCCGCCGTTGAGTTACATCATGTGCAATACCCTGAAAACCTGCTGCCTCCCCCTCTGAATTCCGTACAAGGGAAATCGAAGTTTCTACATAGCAGA
>JAABTZ010000344.1 GCA_011389605.1 Desulfobacteraceae bacterium | reverse complement strand
CTGGGAAAAATACGGCAGAAAACAAATTCCGCCAGGCCCGGACAATCCTTTGGGAGATTATTGGGTCGGCCTGTCCGCCGATGGCGTGGGTATTCATGGCACAAATTTTCCCTGGGGCGTTGGTCGCAGGGTAAGCCACGGGTGCATACGGCTTTACCCGGAGCATGCAAAGCAGTTTCACAAGGAGGTTGACAAAGGAACCATCGTTGAAATCCTGTACGAACCGGTCAAGGTCGGCGTCAGGGGAAACCTTGTTTTTCTGGAGGTGCATCCCGATATATATGGGCGTATTCCGGATATGGAATCTCACGTATGGAGTATGATCGGGCGCATGGGGATAGGAGATGTGGTTGATCCGAAAATCGTCAGGCAGTCTGTCGCCTCCCCCAAAGGTGTGCCCGTGCGCATCAATAGAGAATAAGAAAGAGAATTGTAAAGAAATTTTTTCAGGAATTTTTTCTTGTGCAATGCCTGGCGCGTGCCATAGGAGTGGCAGGGCAGGCCTTTTCAATAAAACATAAAAAAAGGAGATTTCAAATGGCAAGAAAAAGTATGATTCTGGTGTTTTGTATTGCTTCCCTGATGGCGGCAGCTTTCCTCAGCGGCTGTGCGACGACGTCTCAATTGGAGGAAGTCAGGGCATTGGCCGAGCAATCGATGAGCAGGGCCGAAGCTGCCGCAAACCAAGCAGATATGGCCAACCAGAAAGCGGAAGAGTGCTGTGAAGATGGGGATTCCCAAATGGCGGAAGAAGCAAAAGCCGCTGCAGCAAGAGCAGAAGCGGCTGCGGCAAAAGCGGAAAGGATTTTCGAAAAAATTTCCGGAAAGTAGCATCCTGCGCAAAGCGCTGCACTTGAATTTTACAGGCGCAACAAAAAAAGAGACCATAGAAAAAACGGATGAGAGAGGGGAGGAGGAGTTTTTCCTCCTCCCTTTTTGCATGGGGGTGTAGGGACGCCCATTCTTTCAGATTCATAGAATATGCAGCATTAATCGGGTTTACCGGAAAACCATATGTACCTTGAATACTACCATCTTTCACAAAAGCCGTTTCAGATAAACACGGATCCGTCCTTTCTCTGGCTGGGGGAAAAGCATAAGGAAGCCCTGTCCACGCTCCGGTATGGCTTGTATGAAAACAAGAGCTTCCTGGTGTTAACGGGCGATATCGGGGTGGGGAAAACCACCGTAATCAATGCGCTTCTCCAACTGTTTGATAAAAAAGACCGGATTGTTGTAATTCATGATCCAGGCCTTGAAAAACTTGATTTTTTCAATTACCTGGCCGATGCGTATGGTATTTCCGGCAACTATACTTCCAAAGGGAAGTTTATCCGTGCATTCGCTAAGTTTCTGCTCAAGTGCTACTACCGTGGCAGGCGGGTACTGCTGATCATCGATGAAGCACAAATGCTGACCCACGAGCTTTTGGAAGAAATAAGACTTTTTTCCAACCTTGAAAAAAACGGCGTTAAGTTAATCAATATTTTTTTTGTAGGGCAGATGGAATTCAATGAAATACTGCTACGCCCTGAAAACAGGGCGATCCGTCAGAGAATTACGGTCAATTACAACATTGAACCGTTAACGGAAAAGGAAACCAGAGAATATATAGAATTTCGTCTATCTGTAGCAGGTGCCGTCAGAAAAAAAATCTTTGACAGGGAGTCTATCCGGGAGATTTATCGATTTTCAAAAGGATATCCGAGGTTGATTAATGTGATTGCAGATCGGGCAATGCTTACGGGGTTTGTCCGGTCCCACCGGTCTATTACAAAGGATATTGTCCGTGAATGTGTAAAAGAATTGGATATTTCAAGGGCAACACATCATTACGAGCTTAAAAATGAGAATGAAGCAGGCTTGAAGCATCGAAAACCTGTTTTAAAAAGCATAAGACGGGGTTGTATGGTTTATGTGGCGTTGGTGCTTTTATTTGTTTTTATACTGTATTGGTTTTCAAACAAGATTCTTCCATTGCTTCCGATGGATGATTTTTTTTTGTTTTTTTCTGGAGCCTTGTCAGCATTCTGAATCTCCCCCCTTTGCACTGACAAATTTCATATCCGGCAGGATAAGGCATGACAGGGTTCCGCCGTAGACAGCGCCGGAATCGATTCCTATTTTATCCGCCATTATAAGCGGTTTTTCATGGGCGAAATGTCCGAATATGATTTTCTTGTGATTCTCCGGGAAGGATTGCCGTATGAATCTTTCTCCGTCGGCCCAATACAACCAGGCATGGCTTTGGAGGGTTGGATGTCGCCCTTTTTCAAAGCCGGCATGGACAAATATATATTCCTGTTCTTCCCAATAGGGCAACAGGTCAAAAAGAAACTGTTTGTGCGCCGCCGGAATTTCATTTTGCGTACGTTCGACATCAGGCGGGGTAATACCATAACTGCAAAGGGTTTCAACCCCGCCTGCCTGTAAAAATAAAAGCGTATTCTGGTTATTGAGGTAATCGATAAACATTACCTCGTGGTTGCCTTTGAGAAAAACAGTACGGGGATAAGCACTTTTAAATGAAATGAGCGTATCAAGAACCCGCCGGCTGTCTTGCCCACGGTTGACATAGTCACCCAGAAAAATCACACGGTCGGTTGATTGATCCGGCTCAATTTTTCGCAGTAGTTTGGTTAATGCTTTATGACAGCCGTGAATGTCTCCTACTGCATATAATCTGCCCATCAATTGCCACTTGTTATATCAGCAGTGTTTTTTATCTCCGCCAGCAGCCGGACTGCTTTTTCCTGTTCCGGAAAATCTGTATCGAGCGCAAGCGCTTTTTCGAGGGCGTTTTTTGCCTCTGCCATCTGGCCATTCGCGTGCAGGGCCAATCCGAGATGGTAGTGAAGTACAGGCATGTCCGGACGTTTCTCAATCGCCTGGGTAAACTGGGTGAACGCCAGTTGATAGGATCCTCGCTTGTAATGAATATATCCCAGGGTGTCTGTAATGTAGGGATCTTCGGGTAACGCTTCTTTGGCAATTAACGCAAGACGCAGTGCTTCTCCCAGATCAGGTCTTTCGCTGTTCGCGATAAGCCATGCCAGATTGTTGGCTGCAGGCGCAAATCCAGGCCGGATTTCAAGCGCTTTTGAATAGGCCTTCATTGCCTCCGCTTTATTCCCCACTTTATCCATAAGACTTCCCAGGGCCATGTGACCTTCGATTGCATTCGGTGTTTTTTGTGTCATGGCCTGGTAGCTTTGAATGGCCTCGTCGATTTTTCCCTGCTGCATGTGAATTTCAGCGGTCATGATGTAAATCCGCGGTAAATCCGGCGCGTTTTCACGGGCTTTAGCCAGAAGCACCAGGGCTTCATCCGAGGAAGATGCATACTTACTGAGCAACCCGGCCAGTATAATCATGTAATGCGGATTGTCAGGGGATCGCTCAAGTTGCTGCCGCACATCCTCGATTGCCTTTTCAGCGTTTGCCTGTCGTAAGTGTAATTCTGTTATAGCGTACATGGCAGGTACAAAATCCGGATCAATTGACAACAAGTTCTTGAGCGTGGTCATGGCATCTTCCGTTCTGCCAACTGCAAGGTATGCTTCAGCCTGGTTGAAGAGAAGTTCTGTATTTTCCGGTTCATGGTTTGCCATGTTTTCAAAAAGTCTTATGGCCCCATCTGTTTCACCAAGATTTGTCATGGATCGACCGAGAATAATTCCGGCTCGCAAGTTCCCCGGCATTGCCCGTAATGCGGAAAGCGCCGTTGACTTTGCCTCATCAAATTTTCTTTGCAGCATAAGATGATGGGCCAGTAGGGTCAAGGCCTCCGGGTTGCCCGGAGAGTGCTGAAGGGCTGAATTTACGGCGCTGTATGAAAGTTGTGTTTCGCCCCTGTTTATATGGGCAATACCTTTTTGGTAGTATACTTCTCCCCATCGGGGATGTTCTTTTTCAAGCCTGTCCAATATAGCCAGCGCCTGGCTGTTTTTCTGTTCATGAATAAGTAACTT
>JAABTZ010000343.1 GCA_011389605.1 Desulfobacteraceae bacterium | reverse complement strand
AGAGGTTCTTGATTGCTTCATAATCTCCGGATCGCATATCCTTATTGTAAAGCACCATGCCCAGGGCAGTACCTGTTGTTTTACCTTCAAAGACCCCGGATAGAATCAGGACCTTGTCGTATTCCTTTCTTAGGGTAGTAATGGAGGACTGGCCCGGTTTTCTGCGGTCCATCTCCTTTTGGATATCCTCTTCATTTAGTTCAATTCCAGGAGTTACTCCGTCAACGATTACTCCAACTCCAGCACCATGGGATTCCCCAAAGGTGGTGATCCGGAAAATCTCGCCAAAGCTATTTGCTGCCAATGAAACGCTCCTTGATGGGGGAAGAACATTTTAAAATTTAAAACCCTCAGTTCCCGGAATACACAATTGCAAAAAACAACAGCTTGGTAAAAAGTTCAAGGATTATATTACACCCCGCTCCCGGGCAATGCGGATGTAGGTTTCCATGCCGGATTCCGGGGGCAGGTAAAGGTTTTCTTCTGATTTTTTTACAAGGGACATAGCCTCTGTGGGACAGGTTGTAACGCACAATCCGCAGCCTATGCAACGATTTTTCTCCACATGGGCTTTTTCATCCTCCATGAAAATTGCCTCCATCTGGCAGCGATCAACGCAGGTTTCGCAGCCCACGCAGGTTTCTTGGTCCACCTGCGCGTAATAATTGCTTTTAACAGCTTCTGCCGGGTTGTCCTGGAGTTTTAAAGACCGCAGCATTCCGCAGCAGCAGCCGCAGCATGAGCACATGCCGCCAACCGACTGGGAGTTGAAGGGCTGCATCACAAGGCCGGCCTCGTCGTTTTTGGCGACGATCTGCCTGGCTTCCTCCTTGTCAATATAGCGGCCCATGGCGTTGTCCACATAATAGGCGGCATGGGAGCCGAATAAAAAACAGGTTTCAAGGGGCTTGTCACACCCTTTGTCAATTTCAGCTGCCATACTCCGGCAGATGCACGGAGCAACGGCGATAGTCTTTTGCCTGTCGATTATTTCCATGGCGTCTTCATAGGCTGCAATGGGCCATTCAGAAACGATTTCGCGGTTAATGGGAATAGTGCGCAATACAGGAGTGGACCAGGCCTGAAAGGTTTTTCCCAGGGCCTGCTGGTAATAGGCTTCAATGTCTTCGGCAAGCTTTCGGTCCACGCGGTTTAGCTGAAACTCAAAAATTCCCACCACAAAAGGAATTGCCGCGTACCGTGCCAGATCGCCCTTTTTCTGGCGGAACAAAAGGCCCCGGACAGCCATGTCCTCGAGATGGGCGGCGGTCTGTTCCACGGGCAGCTCCAGCCGCTTTGCCACGCTTTGGGCATCTTCTATCATGGGGGTGAGCATCATAAACATCCGGGCGTCTTCTTCGGTAAACATCCGCTTTAAAATGCTTATTTCCACGCCGTTCTGGGTTGCCGGAAAACCCGTGCCCAGGTCATCGAGCCGCTGGCGCAGCTGCTGGTATATTTCGCTCATAAAGTCTCCCTGTTAGTTCAATATTCAAGGTTGATAACTTGTTAGTGAAACCTTATTTTTGTTGTGCTACATTGTCAACGAAAATAAAACGACCGTTCGTTTTTTTATTAATGCATTGATCAGATGGGGTACGGTGGGCTTAGGGATGGAAGGGAAAGTCATTTCATGGATTTTAAGTCCCAGACAGGGGCCTGGGGATTATCTGGCACACCCGGCCAGGGCCATCCCAAAGGCAGGGGTGAACAAAAATTCATGCGCTCTTTTCTGGTAGGATGATCAAATGCCAGCTTATGCGCAAACAGTGCAAGCTGCCTTTCCGGCAGCGGTCGGGCTGCGCCATAGCGCAAATCGCCCAGTATTGGAAAGCCCCTGCTTGCCAGCTGGGCCCGGATCTGGTGATGGCGGCCGGTTTCCAGGTTGATTTCAAGAAGACTTTGACTGTTTTGAACATCCACAACCCGGTAGCTGAGCCTGGCTTCACGGCTGCCGGCAGTTTGTGCTGCAACGATTTTGCTGGTAGGCCCCCGGCGGTAAATATAATCTGTCAGCCTCCCGGAAGCAGGGGTCATGGTGCCGTGCACAATTGCAAGGTATTGCTTTTCCACCCGGCCCGTGCGAAACTGCAGGCTCAGCCTGGAGGCTGCCTTGGAGGTTCGGGCAAAAACCACGGTACCGGCAACAGGCCGGTCCAGCCTGTGCACCAGGGCCAGAAACACGTTGCCTGGCTTCTGGTATTGGATTTTTACCCACTGGCGGGCAAGATCCAGGAGGCATGCGTCTCGGGTGCTGTCTGCTTGTATGAGCAGCCCGGACGGTTTATATGCCACCAGCAGGTGGTTGTCGTGATAAAACACCGGCCATCTGGGCGTATCAAAATATGATTCAAGGTTCATGGTTTAACCTTTACGGCACCATAAAAAGTCCAATATCGATGAATATTAATCAACAATTTCAAAAACAGCCGGGGGAAAAAAAACCGGGACCGGACGACATGGACCGGCTTTTGCGCGGCTGCGGCATTGAGCTTACATCCTGGCAGCTGGAGCTGTTATGGCAATATCACAACCTGCTGCGGCAGGCCAACCCGGAATTAAACCTCACACGGATTCACAGGTTTGACAACATGGTGTTAAAGCTTTATGCCGACTCCATATTGCCGGGGCAGATCACGGACCTGCCCTCGCCGCTGCTGGACCTGGGAACCGGAGCGGGCATGCCGGGAATCCCTCTTAAAATCGCATTTCCAGGCCTTGAAATCGTTCTGGCCGAAACCCGGCAGAACCGGGTTGTGTTTCTGGAGCAAACAATTTCCAAACTTGGGCTTTCCGGCATCAGTGTTTACGGCCATGCTGTCATCCCATCATTTGAACAGCCATTTGCCGGAGTGATTACCCGGGCATTGGAAAAAATGGACAAAACCCTTGAACGCACCAGCGGGTGCCTGGAAACAGGCGGCCTTGCCGTTTTCATGAAAGGCCCGGGTTGTGCCGAAGAAATCATTTCAGCCCAAAAGATAAATGAAAACTCTTTTAAACTGGTTCAGGACACGGCCTACACCCTTGGAAACACGCCCCATCAAAGGCGCCTGGTGGTATTTGAAAGACTTGATGCGCCGCCGGCAGTTGCGCTTGCCCGTGCAGTAGAAAAACACCGGGTGAAAGACCTTGAAAGCCCCGGGAATCCAACCTATAAGGACTTAAAAAAACTTCTTTCCGCAAGGGGGATTAAAAAACAAAACCAGGCCCTGGTCTCAGGGGCCAGGCTGGTTGCAGACATTCTGGCCGGGCACAGAAAAAGATGCCTTGCCTGGATTTCAAAATCTGAAAAACAGTTGCCGCCCCACAGTCTGCCGGCTGGTGCGGCCTGGTACAGGCTGGCCCCGGAGCTGTTTGAGGCTTTGGACGTGCTTGGCACGGGCTCGCCCCTGCTGCTGGTGCAAACCACGGAAATCGGCAGATGGGAGCCCAAACAGGGCCTGGCCCGGGGCTGCACGGTGCTGGTGCCCTTTCAGGATCCGGAAAACGTGGGCGCGGTAATCCGGTCGGCTGTGGCCTTTGGCGCGGAAAGCGTAATCCTTTTGGCCGAATCCGCCCACCCTTTTCATCCCAGGGCCATGCGCGCATCGGGCGGGGCCGTGATGCATGCAAACCTGATGCAGGGTCCTTCCATAAATGATTTAACAGATGATCTGCCCGTTGTGGCCCTTTCCATGAAAGGTGCGCTTATATCCGAATTTGAATTTCCAAAAACATTTGCCCTGCTGCCAGGCCTTGAAGGCCCGGGCCTGCCGGAAAAATTCCGGGACAGGGCCGTGTCTGTTCCAATAAGCAGCAGGGTGGAATCGCTTAATGCTGCTTCGGCAGCGGCAGTAGCCCTTTACGCATGGACCATCAATATAGGACTAAAAAAAATACCTTTTTGATCTTACTTAACACTTGATGCTCTCGTAAAAAGTAAGTTTTTGGATGGCGCCGTAAAAAGTTCAAGATCAAGGCTTGCGCGATTT
>JAABTZ010000342.1 GCA_011389605.1 Desulfobacteraceae bacterium | reverse complement strand
ATGACCACGGAAAAGCAGGCATACATAAAGGTTGTTGCGGTTATCCGCGGATCTGCCTCACGGTGAGCATAAAGGAGATAAAGCAGCAGCCCTGGACAACCCGTTTTCATCCACGGATAAGCAATTTAAAAGGACCGGACCAAAAAAAATCATGGCTATCGATCTGACGGGCATCACCAACGAAAACGAATTTTACACCCATCACTACCTGTCTGCCATCCTGGAAAATGATCTCAAAGATCTGTTTAAAACCTGGAATCAACGCCACAAGGAAGAGAATATCCCCACGCCACCCATGCGGATTGCACTGCTCTCCAAAGAATATTTCAAGCTGCGGCATTTTCTGGAAACCGAAAAAGATCCAGCTGAGAAACTTTATGCCCAGGCATCGTTTCTGGAAAACCTGCTCGATGTGCTGGGTTATCCTTTTGGCGTTGGTATTGCCCACGGGCACGACGGCGATGCAATCCCTCTTATGGGCAAAATTGAAAGGCCCAACGGCGCTCCCGAACTCTGGATCATTCATGCCCCGGATACCCCCGGAGAGGATTCAGATCCTCTGGGCCAAACACTGCAGCCAGACCAATATTCCCAATCCCATGAAATGCAAAGCATCTCGGGAATGGCGTGGGAAGAGCTTCTGACCAAGCAGGTTTTTTCCAGGCAGGAGCCGCCCCGGTGGGTGATCCTGGCCAATACATCCCAGATCCTTTTGATCGACCGTTCCAAATGGGCCAGAAAACGGATGCTGCGCTTTGATCTGCCTGAAATCCTGGGCCGCAAATCAGACAGCACGCTTAAAGCCATGGCCGCGTTGCTGCACCGGGACAGTGTCTGCCCGGCGGACGGCATCCCGCTGCTGGATACCCTGGAGGAAAACTCACACAAACACGCCTATGCGGTTTCAGAGGATCTCAAATACGCCCTTCGGGAAAGCATCGAACTTTTGGGCAACGAGGCCGTCTGGTACTTGGCAAATGTTCGCAAAACAAGTATTTACAGCGGCGGGAAAAAAGTTGATGCGGCCGATCTTTCCCGTGGATGCCTACGGTACATGTACCGTCTGCTCTTCATGTTTTATATCGAGGCCCGCCCTGAGCTGGGTTATGTCCCCTGGAACTCCGATGCTTACCGGAATGGCTACAGCCTGGAATCGCTGCGCGACCTGGAGCTTGTCCAGCTGACCACCCCCGAGTCCCAGGAGGGCTATTTTATCAACGACTCCCTGGAGATGCTTTTTGACTTGGTGTACAACGGTTTTCCCCGGGAAGGAAGCCATACCCGAAGCCTCGAAGAACTCCACACCCCGCTTCACAACACCTTTGAAATCTCCCGGCTGCGCTCCCATCTGTTTGACCCGGAAAGAACCCCCATTTTGACCCAGGTCAAGTTCAGAAACAAGGTGCTGCAGAAAATCATCCAGTTGATGAGCCTTTCACGGCCGTCGACTTCCCGAAAAAACCGGCGGGGACGGATATCGTACGCGCAGCTGGGTATCAACCAGCTGGGTGCGGTTTACGAGGGCCTGCTCTCCTACCAGGGATTTTTCGTGGAAAACGAGGAAGGGCTATACGAAGTAAAAAAGGCCGGGGAATTCTGGGATCCCCTGGGCATTGCATATTTTGTCAAGCCGGAATCATTGCCGAACTATGAGGAAGAAGAAAAGGTCTACAACATCGACGGCACCCTGCTTCATTACCCCAAGGGCACGTTCATTTACCGCATGGCCGGGCGGGACCGCCAGAAAACCGCCTCCTATTACACGCCGGAGTCCTTGACCCGCTGCCTAGTCCATTATTCCTTAAAGGAGTTGCTGGATCAAAAATCCGCAGATGACATACTGTCTCTGACCATCTGCGAGCCGGCCATGGGGTCGGCCGCGTTTTTAAACGAAGCGGTCAACCAGATGGCAGAGGCCTATCTGGACCGTAAGCAGAAGGAGCTCGGCCAGATGCTTTCGGTAGAGGAATACGTCCGGGAAAAGCAGAAAGTAAAGACCGCCATTGCGGATAACAACGTTTTCGGGATCGACCTGAACCCCGTGGCTGTTGAGCTGGCAGAGGTCTCCCTGTGGCTCAATACCATCCACCAGGGCGGGTATGTGCCATGGTTCGGCAACAACCTTGTATGCGGCAACTCGTTGATCGGTGCACGATCAGACGTTTTTTCGGCAAAGCTTCTGCGCCGCAGCAGCCGGCAGGATCCCCTGTGGCTTGATGAAACACCCGAAAGGGTGGTGCCAGGAAATCAGAGGCCGGAAAATACCGTATATCATTTTCTCCTGCCGGACCGGGATATGGCGGGTTATTCCGATAAAAACGTCAAAAAGATCATCCCGGAGGCTTTTAAAGCCATCAGGGAATGGAAAAAGGAGTTTCTAAAGCCGTTTGAAAAATCGGAGATCAAGCTGCTTAAAAAGCTCTCAGCCGCGGTTGAGGCGCTTTGGGGCAGGCGCGTCAAGAACCAGCGAAGCATCCGTCATCGAACCCGGGAATCCCTCTCCTTTTTCGGGCATGACCGAGCTGTCGGTGAAAGAACCTCCTACAGATGGAAGGATAATTTTTTCCGCCAGGCCCAGCTTGCCGAAGGGCAAACGCATTCCACGCCGTACAAGCAGCTCAAGCTGGCCATGGACTATTGGTGCGGGCTGTGGTTCTGGCCCTTGGAAAAGGCGGGTATGCTGCCAACCCGGGAGGAATACCTTTTTGAGTTGTCCCTGATTCTCCTTGGTGAAGTGTACAATGCCCAGACAGGCGAGGGCGGACAGCTCGAACTGCCAGGAATGGAGAAACAGCCAAAACAGCAGAATATCCAATTGGATAACCAGCTGGGTCGGGTGAACGTGGACAATCTTTGTGAAAAACTGGAGAGATTAAAGTTGGTACGCGATCTGGCGGAAAAATACCGCTTTTTGCACTGGGAATTGGAGTTTGCCGATGTTATTGCCGATAGGGGCGGGTTTGACCTGATTTTAGGGAATCCTCCGTGGCTCAAGGTTGAATGGGATGAAGGCGGGGTCATGGGCGACCACGAGCCGATGTTTGTGCTGAAAAAAATGTCGGCCCCCCAAATGGCCCGGTTGCGGGAGGAAACCATTGAGCGCCTTGATATAAAACCGGAATTCCTTGGTTCGTATGAAGAAGCGGAAGGGATGCAGCTATTTTTGAACGGCAGGCAGAATTATCCTCTGCTGAAAGGCACGCAGAGCAACTTGTATAAATGCTTTCTTCCTCAGGCCTGGCGATATGGCAGCAAGCAAGGTGTATCGGCTTTTCTGCATCCGGAAGGCATTTATGATGATCCAAAAGGTGGCGCATTCAGGGAGGCGCTTTACCCACGAGTAAAGGCGCATTTTCAGTTTCATAATGAATTAAAGCTGTTTTCTGATGTTCATCATGCAACGATGTTCAGTATCAATGTTTATCACTCTGTGGCAAAGCAACCTTTTTTCTATCATATTGCAAATCTATATAATCCCAGCACCGTTTACACGTGTTTTGATCATGATGGCCGAGGGCCTGTGCCTGGCATCAAGGACGATAACAATAACTGGAACGTGCATGGCCATGCATCCCGAATTATCGAAGTTTCCGAACCAGAATTGAAACTTTTTGCAAGCCTTTATGACGCAGCCGGTACGCTTCCACTTCAAGCAAGGCTCCCTGCGTTGCATTCTCAGGAATTGGTCGGTGTTTTGGAAAAATTTGCTGCCCAACCAAAAAAGTTGGGAGATTTGGAGGGTGAATATTTTTCAACTGAAATGTGGCATGAAACCAATTCGCAAAATGACGGCACCATACGCCGTGAAACCCGCTTCCCGGATACGTCAGAGGAATGGATACTTTCCGGCCCTCATTTTTTCGTCGGCAATCCGTTTTACAAAACACCAAGAGCTGAATGTACCCAAAACTCACATTATGATATCTTGGATCTTACTGATCTGCCAGATTATTACCTGCCGCGGACAAACTATG
>JAABTZ010000341.1 GCA_011389605.1 Desulfobacteraceae bacterium | reverse complement strand
GCTTCCTTTTCCAACGCCATTGAATTCAATTCATCTATGATGGTTTTGTAAAAAGCTTTTTACCGCGTCCGCTGTTTTTACAGGAAGAAAGCCCTGCGGCCAGGGTCAGTTTTTTCGCTCCTGAGCGTTTACGGAGGTTTCCGTAAACGCTCAATGTCGCTTACAAACCGACCCCGCCCTTGGACTTCCTTGGAAGCCGGTTTGGCTCAAAAACGACTACCAAAGCAAAATCCCTTTATGCGCTATACCGAAATTGTACTGCGTTACCCTGACGGCGGTGCGGAAAAGCGGGTTTCCGAGCGGAAATCGAGTCTCCCGGAGACTCCTGAAGCGAGGAAACGCCTTTTTCGTGCCGCCGATCAGCCAAGGTGCTATGGATTTCCTTTCCGCAAACACACCGCTGCATTTGAACCACAGACATACTCCTGTATTTCGAGGATTCAAATTTGAGCCTGACGCAGAAATCGGGCAAATTGGCCATTTCCGCAAGGCACTAGTTGTGGCAGGCCAGCCAGCAGTCCAGATTGGCCTCCTCTGCCCGGTGACACTCCAGGCAGAATCCCATTTCAAACGCCTTTCCCTTCAGCCGGTCCTGTTTTTCCACCTGCCCGTGGCAGGAGGCGCACTCCACATCCTTTTTGATATGGCGCTGATGATTAAACATCACATGCTCGGGCAGGTAATTGACCCGCTGCCACGGAATTGGCGTATTGGTATCAAAATACTGATGCTCCTTTTGAATCTCAGGATGCCTGGCAATGATATGGTCATGGCAGAACAGGCATTTTTGCACCTCCGGCACCCCAGGGTATGTGGATCTTTCAACATACGGGTGGCAGAACCGGCAGTCAATATCCTTGATCCCGGCATGGACCCGGTGGGAAAAGGCAATGGGCTGCTTTGGGCCCATTGCCGCAGACGGATACACATACACCAGGTATGCAAATACCGCCCCCAGCCCTGCGGCCAGGATCACAAAGACCACCGGCCAGCGATTTAGCGAAACTGCTGCAAAAAAATTCTTTATCCGGTCAAAGGGTTTCATGATTCGCCCCGTCCTTCAGTGTCGGGCTGTATGCCCGCTGCCGCCGCAATTCCGGGAAACTGCCCCAGATACGCGGCCACGCTGGCCGCAAGCAGGCCGGCAAAGCCGAAAAACATGAACACATCAGCGGCTGACAGCAAAACCCCGCCCCCGGGTTCAAGGGCCGGGCCCAAAAGCAGGTAGTGCTCCAGCCACATGCCCGCAATCACCACCGTGCACAACAGCATCATAAACCAGGGCACGGTCTTGATGTTCCGGTTTAACAATATCAGAAACGGCCCGATAAAGCAGACAATAAAAACGATCCAGGCCACCCGGTTCCAGGGGGCCAGCATGGTGCGCTCAATGACATACACGGTTTCCTCGGAAATATTGCCGTACCAGATCACCACCAGCTGGCAATAGAAAAAATCCGCCCATGCCAGGCAAAAGGCCAGAAACAGCTTTCCCATGTCAATAAACTCGGGCCGGCTCAGGGTAAAATCCGTATTGCCGCTGGCATGCAGGCCGGCTGCAAGGATGATCAGCCCGCCAAAGCCCACGTAAACAGCCTTTATAAAAGTGTAAGCCCCAAACAGGGTGGAATACCAGTGCGGGTCTGCGGCCATGACCAGGTCAAATCCTATCAAAGACAGCACCAGGGCAAAGGCCAGCAGATAGAGCACACCGAATACGTACCTGCGGTGTTCGTAAGTCTTTAAATCCCCTTCCCGGGCGGCCCAGAACCCGGCCAGCCGCCGCTGGAGGGCAGATCCCGGATTTTCGCGATCCACCCGGAACCACAGGCTGTAATACAGATAGGCAAAGCCCAGCCCGTAGAGGATCAGCAGCCCGATGATGTCCCGGGAAAACAAAAACCCAACGTTTAACCACACCTCCTTGCCGTGCAGATCCTGGCCCATCCAGGGAAACACGTAGGCCCGGCCGAAAAACAGCCCCAGAAACAGGACAAAGGACACCGGGAAAAAAGCGGAAAACGACTCGGCCAGGGCCGAAAGCCGGCGGCTCCAGCGGGCGTGCACGGTATTCATTATAGCGGAAAACACCAGCCCGCCCTGAGCCACTGCGGAAAAAAGCAAAAAATTGACCAGATAGGCCCGCCAGGCGGCTTCGGGCCTTCCCAAAATCAGACCGGCCCCAAAGGCGACGATCCCCAGGCCCGCCAGTGCCAGGCAAACGGCATAAACGCGCCTTATTGACTTTTGCTGATCCCGGATCTGCTGTCTCACGATTCCCCGTCCATACCGGATTCTTCGGGCACTTCCGCGCCCAGTTGGGTTAAAATTGCCCGCAGTTCATTTTCCTTGTCCGGATCGCAGTCCACCACCACCCCGAACCGGTCAGAGGAACACCGGGTGACATGATGCGGCAGATCCTGATAGGCCGGCAGCCGGGCCAGCAGTATCAGGCCCAGCACGTTTCCAAACACAGCAAACAAAATGGTGAACTCAAAGCCCACGATAAAAAACGGCACGTAAGACAGCACCGGCTTGCCGCTGACCATCAGGTCCCAGCGCGTGGCCGTGAACACGGCCAGAAAATATCCCAGAAAAAACCCGATCACCCCGCCCAAAAGAGTAAACCACCCCACCATGCTTTTTTTAACCCCGAGGGCCTTTGAAATGGCCTCGCTGGGAATGGGGCCGTGCACATCCGCAATGGGCCAGGCGGCCTCGCGCAGGGCGGTGATGGCTTTTGCGGCCCGGCTGTCGTCTGCAAAAAGGGCGATTATTTTTTGTGTGCGGGCGCTATTCATGGGCTGTGTCCTGATGCTGCAGTTCCTTCATTTCGGTCATGGAAATGGCCGGCAGATGCTTGACAAACAAAACAAAGAAAAAGAAAAACAGGGAAAAACTGCCCAGCATGATCCCGTACTCGATTGCCGTGGGTGCATACTGGCCCCAGGCATTGGGCAGAAAATCATGGGCCACGCTGCTGATGATAATCACGAAACGCTCAAACCACATGCCGATGTTGACCACGATGGAAATGCCAAACAGCCAGAAAATGTGGGTGCGGATGCGTTTGAAGAAAAACAGCAGGGGAACCATGGAATTGCAGACCACCATGATCCAGTAGGAAAGCGCAAATCCCCCGGTGGCACGGAAGGAAAACACGTCCATTTCCACGGTATTCTGACTGTACCAGGCGATGAAATACTCGGTGCCGTAGGCAAAGCCCACGATCAGGCCGGTAAACACGATGGTCTTGGCCACGCTTTCCAGCACGTGCATGGTGATGATGCGCTCGGCCTTAAAAATCTTTCGCATGGGGATCATCAGGGTCAGCACCATGGCCAGGCCCGAGTGAATGGCCCCGGCCACGAAATACGGGGCGAATATAGTGGTGTGCCAGCCCGGAATCACGCCCAGGGCAAAGTCCCAGGACACCACGCTGTGCACCGATATCACCAGGGGCGTTGCAAGGGCGGCAAACAAAAGATAGCCCCGGGTGTAATGCCGCCAGTGCTCGTATCTGCCGGTCCAGCCCAGAGAGAGCACGGAAAAGACCTTTTTCCGGGTGCCCCTGGCCCGGTCCCGGATGATGGCCAGATCCGGGAGCATGCCGGTATACCAGAAAAGCACGCTGACAATCAGGTAGGTGCTGATGGCCACCACGTCAAACATCAGCGGCGACTGGAAATTGGGCCACAGAGTGCGCTGATTGGGAACAGGAAGCATGTAGTAGACCATCCACACCCGGCCCAGGTGAATAAAGGGAAACAGGCCGGCGGTGCACACGGCAAACACGGTCATGGTTTCAGCAGCCCGGGCAATGGGGTTTCGCCATTCAGCCCGCAGCAGGTACAAAATGGCAGATATCAGGGTTCCGGAATGGGCAATACCCACCCAGAAAACGAAATTGATCAGATAGGTGCCCCAGTTGACCGGGCTGTTCTGGCCGCCTGCGCCGATGCCCACCATGATCTGCCAG
>JAABTZ010000340.1 GCA_011389605.1 Desulfobacteraceae bacterium | reverse complement strand
ATCATTCGCGGAGCCAGGACCGGCGAGGCCGCAGCAGATAAAGACGGTCTGCAGTTCGGGCTGGACCATTTCGGCTTTCAGGTGAGCCGCGATTTTGATGCCTACTGTGACCAGCTGAAAGAAAAAGACGTTGTATTCGACCTGGAGCCCATGGATTTTACCCCTGAGCTACGCATTGCCTTCATCCAGGCGCCTGATGGTGTAACAATTGAGCTGCTTCACATAAAAGCCGGATAAAAGGACAACTGGTTTGCTGGGGTCGGCTCTTATTCCAGCCCCTGCTCTTTGTGTTTTGAAGCAATGGCATCGGCCATATTGTCCAGAGCATCCAGCGTGTCCTTTTTGGGCCGGCCTTTGCAAAGCACAGGATCAATCACTTCCACCTTGAGATTGCCTATCATGCCCGCAAGGGTTTCCACGGTTTTTCCGCCCCAGCCGTAGGATCCTATGATGGATAGAAACTGTGTTTTGGGCCGCAGGGCATTGGCAAGAAATGTTGCATAGGCCGCTGCCGGGTGCGGGCCTGCCAGCACCGTAGGCGTGCCCACCACAACGGTGGCTGCATCCACCAAAGACATCGCCAGTTTTCCGATGTCAGTGACCGGAAGATCAAAGAGTTCCACCCGCACGCCTTTTTCCGTAAGGGCTGCGGTCAGATAATCCACCATCTGCCGGGTGCTGCCGTGCATGGACACGTAGGGCAGTACCACCAGGTTTTTAGGCGGCCCGTTGACCCATTGTCCGTAGGCTTCTATGATCCAGGCGGGATCATCATAGATCTGCCCGTGGCTCGGGGCGATCATGTCAATTTTGTAGTCCCTGAGTTTGTCGAGGTTTTTGGCAATGATGCTGCCAAACGGCATCATTATTTCGGCAAAATAGCGCTTGGCCGCCTCATATACCCGGCACTGGTCTGTGACATACAGATCCGAGGTGGCGATGTGGGAGCCGAAAAAATCGCATGAAAACAGGATCCGGTCTTCTTCCAGATATGTGACCATGGTCTCGGGCCAGTGCACCCAGGGGGTGTGGATGAATTTGAGGGTTTTGTCGCCCAGAGACAATGTCTGGCCGTCATCCACAATCAAAAATTTGTCTTCCGGGATATGCAGCAGGTCCATGAGCATGGTTTTGGCCCTGGCTGTCACCACCAAACGGGCATCCGGGAATTTTTCCAGGACCCGGCCGATGGTGCCGGAGTGATCCTGCTCCGCGTGATGGGAGACCATATAATCGATTTTTGAAATTCCTTTGAGCTGAGCCATGAGAACATCTTCCATGGGTGGGTCAACCGTATCGAGCAGGGCGGTTTTTTCGCTTCCCTCAATCAGATAGGCATTGTAGCTGGTGCCGTCGGGCAAAGGAATCAGCGAGTCAAACAGCCGCCGATCCCAGTCCACGGCTCCCAGCCAGTAAATGTTTTCCCTGATCAGTCTTTTGTTCATCGGACAATCTCCATGATTTTTGATTTCGGAATGACAGCTTTCTGAATTGTTTGTCTCATCAAAAGATTGCGGCCACATTGATTTAAGTCAAGAAAAAAGCCATAATAAAAACAGCCGTGGCAAAACAGGCTTGAATTGAAGATAATCAGTGGATGAAGGAGATTTAAAATTACACCTATGAAAATGATAGACGACCTGAAGCCTCAGATCAATACCGCGGAAATCCGCAAACGCCTGCACCTTGACAAAGACAGTGACGAATGGCAGAGCGTGGAAGAAATGATCGACCAGGCCGCCGGGGTTATCCGGCCCAAAGCGGTTTATAAACTCTGCTATATTGACCGGAAAGAAGATAATGCCGTGCTTATTAAAGGCGTGCGGCTTCAAAGCCGGGTGCTGCGGAAAAACCTGGAACCCGTGGAGCGGGTTTTCCCTTTTGTGATCACTATCGGCCCGGAGCTGGAGGAAATGGCCCGAAGCTGCGACGATTATCTTGAACAATACTATTTTGACACCATTGCCAACGTGGCGCTGCAGGATACAATCCAGTGCCTGCGAACGGCATTGCAGAATCAATATAAGCTGGAAAAGCTCTCCTACATGAGCGTGGGATCTTTGGAAGACTGGCCCCTTTCCGAGCAGCGGCCTTTGTTTTCCCTGCTCGGTGATGTGGAGGCCGCCATCGGCGTGCGGCTTGCGCCCAGCATGCTCATGCATCCGGCAAAGTCAGAGTCCGGCATTTTTTTCCCCGCGGAAACGACTTTTTTCAATTGCCAGCTGTGCCCCCGGGACAATTGCGAATCCCGAAAAGCGGCTTTTGATCCCGAAATGGCCCGGGAGTATGGATTGACTGGCTAACCTATGCTGAGCGTTTCAAGTTTTTAAAAATTTTGTTTTAATAATATTTTAAAAGGTTTATCCGATTTGGTTTCACGCCGGGGCCTGGCTGCGGCCGCTCGCTCATGCAATCCAGTTTTTCCGGATGTTGCGAAGGCTTAACATAAACAGGCCGATGCAGAAGGCCGCCAGCATGGACAGGTCCAGGGCGTAAGGCATGATGTGCGCCCCGTGCACGGCCCCGTGGAGCACGTCTGCCCCGTAGGTCAGGGGCAGGACATAGGAGACCGGCTTTAAAAAAACCGGCAGCTGCTCGATGGGAAAAAACAGCCCGCAGAGAAAAATCATGGGAAAGCGGAAAAAGTTGGAAAAGGTCTGGGCTTCAAACACCTCGCTTACTGCCACTGCAATAAAAAGTCCCAGAAAGGTTGATGACACGGCTATCATGACTATTGCCGGAACAAAGACGGCCCAGGCAATTTCTGACATGTCCATTAAAAAGGCAGCCATGATCACGGGCACAAAAGCGTTTGCCGTGCCAAACAAAATGGCTCCGCCGGTTTTGGCCAGCATCAGAAGTTCCAGGGAAATGGGGGCCAGCAGCAGCCGTTCAAAGGAGCGCTGCTTTTTTTCAAATGTCACGGTTACCGCCAGCATGGAGGTGGTGCCAAACAGTATGGATACCGCCACCACCGCCGGAAGCAGGGTGGGGATGGTGCCAAGTCCGCTTCCTGATTTTATGAAAAACATACCCGTCCAGGCCAGGGGGAATATAAGCCCCCAGCTGATATTGGGCGGCTTTAGGTAATAGGTCCGCATGTCTTTTAAAACGATATTGGAAAAAGCAATCCAGGCTTTCATTTCATACTGCTTCCCTTTTGATTTTCATTTTCCAGGGCATTGGCCTCAATGCCCGTGATGCTCACGAAAATCTCCTCCAGGGACGGCTTGATCTTTCTGGCCTCTGACACTTCAAACCCCTGTTCTTCCAGAAAATGGACAATCGCGCCGGCTTTGACGGCTTTGTCGGCCTCTACCCGGATGATGCCCTGTTTCGGGGATGAAAAATCCAAGCCGGCAAATTCCTGCGAGAGCCTTTCTGCTATTTTGTCTCCCGGGTTTTCGCAGGTGATTTCCACAACGTGTTTTGCCTGCAGGGGCTGGAGCAGGTCAGCCACGCTGCTGATTTCCACGATGCGGCCCGAGACGATAAAGGCAATGCGGTCGCAAAGCCGTTCAGCTTCTTCGATGTAATGGGTGGTCAGAAATATGGTGGTGCCGCCCCGATGCAGGTCGCTGATTAACTGGCGCAGATGACGGGCACTGGCAACATCAATGCCGGTGGTGGGCTCGTCTATAAAAAGAATTTCCGGCTTGTGGATAATGCCTGCGGCAATTGTGAGCTTGCGCTTCATGCCCTTGGAATATCCTGAAAACCGCCTGTTTGCCGCGTCTTTGAGACCGAAGTCCGCTATCAGCTGACGCGCCCGGGTCTGTCTTTCATGCTTTGTAATTCCGTATAGTGCAGCACAGAAACAAAGATTGTCAAAGCCTGAAAGCTCAGGATAAAGATTGCTTTCATCCGGGACCACTCCGATCATATTCTGGGCATGCCGGTTTTTTTTGCTGCAGTCAATTCCGGCAATCCTTATCAAACCTGTGTCCGGGCGTGCCAGGCCGGTTAACATATTGATCGTG
>JAABTZ010000339.1 GCA_011389605.1 Desulfobacteraceae bacterium | reverse complement strand
AAATCGTGGACCGGATGTTTCTGGCCCGCCGCTATGGCGCCACATACAGCGGGGTGATGCGCCGGATCAATTTTCCCGGCTCGCCCATGGAAAAACACGGCATGATCACCGAGCGGGAAATGGCGCAAATGGTGGCGGTCAGCCGCCTTGTCATGGGAGATGTGCCCCAGGCCCACTGCACCCACGAACCCCATACCGCCTCGCTGATGGCCGGGGCCAACCTGTTTTTCCCGGAGGTGGGTTCCAACCCCAGGGACGGTGCAGATCAAGTCGGCGGCGGCCGGGGCCGGTCCATCGATCTTACCGGGCAGATTCAAAGGGAAATGGGCCTGGATCCCCTGCTGCCTTCCAACTGCTTTTCCCAAAGCACCCGGGCCGCAGGCAGTGCAAT
>JAABTZ010000338.1 GCA_011389605.1 Desulfobacteraceae bacterium | reverse complement strand
CAGTGCAATCTAGAAACTTTTACACGGGAAAGGAAAGAACATGCGGCCTGACTCCTTGATCAAAGCCGTTATCATTGCCGTCGGCCTGGGTTTGGCTGCGGCCGGACCCGGTGCTGTTTGTGCCGATGAATTCAGCATCGGCACATGGAAGACCGCCCAGACAATAGCCCCGTTTTACTACGCTGATTTTGTTTCCGGAGAGGATTCGGTAAACGTCTATCCCTTTACCAATCCGGCGGATCAGAAAAACGCCCTGCTGGCCGGAAGCCTGGATATGTGCGGCACCACCGTGGCTCACGCCATTCACTCGGCCTCCATGGGACAGCCGGTGGTGATGGTGGCCGCTCTGTGCAATAAATGCTCGGCCCTTGTGGTGAAAAAAGATGCCGGCATTGAGACGGTTGCGGATTTGAAGGAAAAACGCATCGGCTATGTTCCCGGCACCATGCACGAGATCCTGCTGCGCGAAACCCTGAGCCGCAGCGGGCTTTCCGCGCAAACCGATGTTTCTTTGCTACGCATTGATTTTTTCGATATGGGCCTGGCCCTTTCCCGGGGAAACATTGATGCTTTTCTGTCCGGGGAGCCTTTTCCCACCCTGGCCGTGGAAAAGGGCTACGGCAAAATCCTGGCTTATCCCTACTACAAGGAGGCTGTGGGCGACATCAATGCCGGCATGCTGGTCACCCGGGATTTTGTAGAAAAACATCCGGAAAAAGTACAGCAGCTGGTCACCGCCCACGCCCGGGCCTCCAGGCACCTGGCCCGCCACCCGGACCAGTGGCTGACGCTGGCATCGAAGTTTGGCACTCAGAAGTCTATCCTGGAAAGGGCCGCGGCCAACATGGAGCTGGCCTGGGATATGGATGCGGCATTTGTAAGCCGGGTCCGGGCACTGGGCGAGCGGATGCAGATCCTGGGCATGATCGGCCGGCAGCCGGATTACAATGAGTTAATTGACCTGTCTTTTGTACAGCAGGCCCGAAAAGAGCTGATCGCTGATGAATAATGCCCGAAAAACCCATATCCGCATCAACCCGATGCTTCCCTGGATTCTTCCCGCAGGTTTGATCCTGGCATGGACGGCAGCCGCAGAACTGCGCCTTGTGCCGTCCTATGTGCTGCCGCATCCCAGAGAGATCATCCATACCGGTTATGTCTATATTTTCGGTGGGCCGGATACCGGCATGTATGCGGGCCGGTTTGTTGCCGATGCAAAAGCCAGCCTGATCCGGGTATGCGCGGGATTTGCGGTTGCCGCGGCAGCTGGCATTCCGCTGGGGGTGATGTCTGGTCGGCTGCCGGTGGTCGAGCGGCTGCTGAGCACCTCGGTTAACGGCATACGTGCGGTGCCGGGCATCAGCTGGTTGCCCCTGGCCCTGATCTGGTTTGGCATCGGCATGAAGACCACGGTTTTTCTGGTGGCCCTGGCGGCTTTTTTTCCCGTCTACATCAATTGTGCCAGCGGGGTTCGCCATGTGAGCCCGGTGCTGCTGCGGGCCGGGGCTATGATGGGGGTTCGCCGCGTGCGCGGAACCTTTGCGATCCTTCTGCCCGGGGCCATGCCGTCTCTGATCTCTGGCCTGCGCCTGGGGCTGGGCATTTCCTGGGCCTACCTGGTGCTGGGTGAGCTCACCGGCGTGCAGAACGGACTCGGGGCCGTGATCATGGACGCCCGCATGGTCGGCCGGACTGATGTGATCATCGTGGGTATCGTCATCATTGCTTTCATCGGCCGGATATCTGATCAGATGCTGACCGGATGTTTGCGGCTCTGCTTTAAAAGCGCCAGGAGATCGGCATGACAAAGCCATTCAAGGTTTTTTCTGCCGGCAAGCCGCGGGCTGTCCAACAATCTTCGATTCTTGAAATCAAAGATCTGGGACTGCATTTTCAGGTAAACGGTTCTGTGCTGCCGGTTCTGGAAAAAATCCGGCTTGCCGTGCAGCCCGGGGAAATGATGTGTGTGCTTGGGCCCAGCGGATGCGGAAAGACCACCTTGTTAAACGTGCTGGCCGGGTTTTTAAAGCCGGGCACCGGCCAGGTACTGGCCCACGGCCGGTCCATATCCGGCCCGGGTCCGGACAGGTGCGTGGTTTTCCAGGAAGATGCCCTGTTTCCATGGTTGACGGTGGCCGAAAACATCGGCTTCGGCTTAAAAGGAAAGGGCCTTTCCCGGCGCCAAAGACGGGAAATGGTGGATCGGTATCTGGACATGGTTGGTCTTTTGCCCTTTGGCGGCTATCTGCCTTCTGAAATTTCCGGCGGGATGAAGCAGCGGGTTTCCCTGGCCCGGGTGCTGATCCTGGAGCCGGCAATTCTGCTCATGGACGAGCCGTTTGTGGCCTTAGATTCCCAGACCCGACAGGAGATGCAGCAGCTTCTGTTAAGCCTCTGGAAGCGTTTTTCCCACACCGTCGTGTTTGTCACCCATGATGTCCGGGAAGCCGTCACCCTTGCCGACCGGGTGGTTATGATGGACAAAAACCCGGGGCGGGTGAAAAAAGTGGTTGAAATTGAACTGCAAAGACCCCGGGACCCGGGGGGAAATCTTTTCCACAGGCAGTGCGCGCAATTGGATGACCTCCTGCAAAGCAGATAATGCGACAATTATTCCTGCAAAAGAGAATTTCGTCTTTATATTTTCTTTTAGTGTCACACTTATGTCCCACCATCTCAAGTTTTGTTTCCGGTAGCCCGCCGATGTCACCGTGGTTGTGGCCGACTACGGCAAGTGGCTGGAGACTGCGCCCGTGCCCAAGCTTTTTATCAACGCGGAGCCGGGTATGATCCTCACCGGCGCCCAGCGCGAATACTGCCGCTCCTGGGCAAATCAGAAGGAGGTCACCGTGAACGGCCTGCACTTTATCCAGGAGGATTCGCCGGATACCATCGGCGAGGCGATTTCCGGTTTTATCAAGTCCATTTTAGCAGAATCCCCCGATCCCAGGGATCGATCCAGGTAATTGCCAGCCTGAAGGTGAATCCGCCCTCCCTGGCCGCGGAATTGACCGCACTGTCCACCGCACCGTATTTCATCCGGACCTCGGAGCCGATATTGCCCACGATCACCGAGTCTGCATTGAGATCGATTCCGGTTTCAAGATGCGGATAGCCTTCTTTCCCCATTTCCGTGTTGAGCTGCGCAAGGGAGTTTTGCATTTCAATGGCGCATGCAACGGTCTATTAGGTATCATCCCCGCGGTTTTCCGTCACCCCGAAGACAGCCAGAATTGCATCCCCGATGATTTCGTCAATGATTCCCTCCCGGGAGACAATGATTTCAGACATCCGGAGGGCAACCATTTACCGGTGTCCAACCCGCACGAAACGATTGGACGATGAAATCTGCATCGATTCATACCATACAATAAAAAAGCTGTTTGAGAAAAATTGCCCTGCGGGAACAAAAGAATGTTTGTATGCATATTTACAATTACGTAAGTATATTGTTAGATTGCAATGATAAATGAAACAGATCGCAAATCCCTAACGATCTGGGGCTAAATTGTTGTGTGGATGATGTCAGGCCGGTATGTCCATATCCGGTTTGCGGCGCTTTTGCCCTGAAAATTCAATGCTGCTATGGAGACACATGCGAGATGGCCGGGCTTAAGAT
>JAABTZ010000337.1 GCA_011389605.1 Desulfobacteraceae bacterium | reverse complement strand
TTCTTGTATTCATGCTGGCGCCTGCAGCATGCCTTGGGGCTGATCAGCCAGTTTCTTCGAAGATAACCAAAGCCACTGTTTATTTTGACCAGGCCCGGGTCACCCGCCAGGCATCGGCATCCGTGCAGGCCGGGCTCCAGCGTCTTCTGGTTGGTGTAGATGCCTTTTCCCTGGATGCCGATTCAGTGACCGCACAAGTCATGGGCAAGGGAAAGATCCTTGGGGTCCAGGTGACCCGGATGCCCTTGACGGAATCGCCCAGGCAGAAAATCCGTGAGCTGGAAGATAAGCGTGAAAACCTGCTGGAACAAAAGCAGGTGATAGAAGATGAAAAAATCGTTTTCAAGCGGCAGGAAATGTTTCTGGATTCCATAGTTGATTTTTCAAAAACCCAGGTGCCCCGGGAAATTCAGACACAGATGCCATCCCTTGACCAGCTGGATGCCACCAGCAATTTTTTGGGCCGGCAGTACAGCCGTGTTATGGAAAAAACCCGGGATGCCGATAAAAGACTGGCTGAGGTCAACAACCAGATTCAGCAGGTAGACCGGGAGCTGGAAATGCTTCGAAACCGGGATGATAAAACCGCCTCGGCCATTGAAATCATGTTTGATTCACAGGCCGCCCAGAACGTTGATATCAAGGCTCAATACATGGTGAAAAACGCGGGCTGGTCGCCAATGTACCGGGCCAATGCAGATGATTTGAACAAAGGCGTGGATCTTTCCATGATGGCGCGTTTCCGCCAGCAAACCGGGGAGGACTGGAAGGACGTCACCCTTTCGGTTTCCACGGCCGTACCCGTAAGAGGCGGCCGCCTGCCTGAGATTTCATCCTGGTATCTGGACGTTTCCAGCCCGGTGGTGCAAAAAAGCCGCAAGCTTAGATCCGATTCCATGGAACTGATGGCACCCGGATCGGCTGACAGGCCATCAGCTCCCATGGCCGAAGCTGAAAAGCACACCACTGCGGTTTCCTTTGAATACACCCTGCCAATGCCGGTCTCCATTGCTTCCCGGCAGGACAGGGCTCTTCTTCCTGTTTTTACGAAAAATCTTGAAGGCAGGTTTTATCATCTGGCCGTTCCAAGGCAGACATCCAAAGCATACCTGGTCTGCGAGGCTGAAGCTGACAGCCAACTTCTGGCCGGTCCTGTGCAGGTGTTTTTCGAAGGCAGATATGTGGGCACCATGTCCCTTGGCCAGCAGGCTCCGGGGCAACCTTTTGTTATGGGGCTGGGAGAGGACAGCTCGGTTACCCTCAGGCGGGAGAAGATCCGGGATCACAGAAAGGAGACAGCCTTTTTTGGCAAAATCGAGCGGGATTCCGTTGTGCGGGAGCTTGAGTACCGCATTGCCGCCCAAAACCTCAAGGAAAAACCCGTTAAGCTTTATATAAATGACAGCGTGCCTGTTTCGGGAACCGACCGCATCGAGGTAAAAGATATCAAGCTGTCGCCCGAGCCCCAAAAGCGGGATTTAAACGGCAAGGCGGGAGTAATGCAGTGGCAAATCGAGCTTTTGCCTGATATGTCCGATGAAATTGATATCTCCTTTACCGTGACTTATCCAAAGGACATGCCCCAGCCGGTGTTTTAGCCATGTTGGAAAACCGTCTTGTATCCATAGGACAGCGCCAGCGCGGCCATGATACCGCGGGCATATATTCGGTGTGCTCCTTGCATCCCCTGGTGCTCAAAGCCGCTCTTGCCAGGGCAGTACAAGACAACAGCCAGCTGCTCATAGAGACAACCTGCAATCAGGTAAACCAGTTTAAGGGGTATTCTGGCATGACCCCGGCGGATTTTACCGCCTATATAGGGTCTGTGGCTGGAAAGATAAAATTTCCCAAAAAGCGGCTTATCATCGGCGGCGATCACCTGGGGCCACACGTCTGGCGCAGTGAACCGGCGGAATCCGCTATGGAAAAGGCCGAAATCCTGGTGGCCCAATGTGTTCTGGCCGGATATGAAAAGATTCATCTGGATGCCAGCATGGCCCTGGGAGATGACCCCGAGGGTCCTTTGGACGTGGAGATCTCCGCCGGCAGGGCCGCGCAGTTGTGCAGAGCTGCTGAAAGAGCGGCGGAAAAATTGCCGGCCGGCGCATCCTATCCGATTTACGTCATAGGCGCCGAGGTTCCAACCCCGGGCGGGTCTGTTGAATCACCTTCGGATGTTCCTGTTAGTGATCCCGGGGAAGTAGAGCAGTATCTGGAGTGCTGCCGGCGCAAATTTACATCAATGGGACTCGGGGACGCCTGGACCCGGGTGATTGCCGTGGTGGTGCAGCCGGGAATTGATTTTGGCGAACTTTGGGTGGCCCCTTACCGGTCAGGTCCGGCTTCGGCCCTTTCAGCCTTCCATGACCGGCTGCCCGATGCCATGACCTATGAAATCCATGCAACTGATTTTCAAGAGCCCCTGGCTCTTATGCAGATGGTTAAAGATCATTTCGCACTTCTCAAAGTAGGTCCCTGTCTGACCTATGCCCTGCGGGAGGCGCTTTTTGCACTTGCCTGCATGGAGGAGGAATTGCTGGGAAATCAAAAAAAAGCAAGGCTGTCCGGGCTCAGGGAAGTGCTTTGCCGGGTGATGTGTCAAAACCCCGAATACTGGCAGTCCCATCACTTAAATTCAGGTCGGCGGCCCGACTGGAAGGTGTTTTTCAGTTACCTGGATCGGGTGCGCTATTACTGGAGTCAGGATGAGGTGCAAAAGGCCGTGGATCTGATGATGGCAAATCTGGGTGATGCAGTTCCCGCCCCCCTTTTGAGCCAGTATCTGCCGGAGCAGTACCGGGAAGTGGTTAAAGGGGCGCTCTCTCCGGGACCAGGGGCACTTGTGGATCATAAAATCCGCTGTTGGCTTAGGCCATATGCAGAAGCCTGCCGCATGGATCAGAATCCGAAATAAATTCCCAGTCCGTATGACTCCATGTCAAATTCATAAAAAGGGCCAAAAGGGACGAACCCGCGGTAATATTCAGCCATGATCTTGATATCCCGGGTGTTTTCACTTGAATTTTTGAATTCAATTCCTGCCTTGACGCTATAAGCAGGCGTCCATCCACGTTCCTCCAGTCCTTTTATGTCCAGGCCTAAAACCGGAAGCCCATGAGCTGCGATTTTCTGACTGCCGTGATATTCAAAGCCTCCCTGGTATCCCCATCTGTCCATGTCATCCGGATCCCGCTGCAGCAGATAGCTCGCGCCGCCGTACACCCTGAATTGGCCTGATAAGTCGTAGGATGCCAGCGCCTCGGCTGCTTCATAGTCAAAACCAGTGTGGGTTTCCAGCATGTCAGGATTTTCCCTGGCGTAATCATCTCCCAGATGCGAGCTTTGATGGTAGGCTCTTATCCGCAAAGAAGCGGAGCGGCAGCGGTATGTCCATAAGAGTCCGACAGTATAATCGGAATTAAGAAGATCATAGGAAGATGTGTCCATATTGAAATGGGAGAAAAGGCCCCCGTTTATGCTAAACTGCCAGGCGTGGTCCTCTCCCAGGTTTTTGCGAAACAAGCCGAATGATTCTCCTATGCCTATTGCAGCTCCTGTAAAATCGGTTCGCATGTCATTTTCATAGCGATGGACGCCAAAGAAAAACCGGGGTTCCTTGGGATCGGCCAAAATGGTGTCAAATAACTCATCTTTGGGGAAAAAACCGGTTTTTCCGGAATCCATGGCCCATGTATCAGCGGCAAACAGCATCAAGGCTATACCAGCCATGCAGCACGCCAGCTTTTTCAGAATTTTTCGGCAAGGTGTTCTCATTTTTCAATATTCCATCAATATGGATGTCACCGTAGAAAGTCCAGTATCTGTGTTACCCGCGATTTCCGAAGAATTTCACGTACGGCTAAGTACGCTGCATTCTTCGGAATCTCGCAAATCTTGACGGCTTCGTAAAAAGTCCAATATCTGCGTTACGCGCGATTTTTCAGAATTTCACGTACGGTTAACTACGCTGCATTCTTCAAAATCGCGCAAGCCTTGATCTTGAACTTTTTACAAAGCCGTCTGAAAGCGACTTTTTGCAAGACTATCAAATCTTGGTCTT
>JAABTZ010000336.1 GCA_011389605.1 Desulfobacteraceae bacterium | reverse complement strand
CTTGGCCAGTTCCATGGTTTTTTCGTGCAGTTGATCATCTTCGAAAACTTTATTGACCAATCCCATCTCCATGCTGTCCTGGGCACTGAAGAGATCGGCGGTCATCAGCATTTCCATGCATTTTTTTTGTCCAACAGCCCGGCTGACCGCAACAGTCGGCGTTGTGCAGTTATAAGAATAGATCAATCCGGTCATGCCGAACTTGGCATTATCCTTTCCCGCAGTAATGAGATCACAGCCCGCAGCCAGATGACACCCACCGGCCATGGCGATGGCGTGAACCTCGGCTATGACACACTGGGGCACACTGCGAATGGTGCCCATGAGGTTGAAAGATGTCTGGAAAAGTCTTCGAATATTGGCTATCGGCTGGTTGAGGATCTCCGCGCGGTCGTGGCCGGCGCAAAAGACCGGTCCATTGGCTTTAATGATGATCACTTTCACATCATGTCGTTTTGCGGCATCCTGGAGGCATTCAGTGATTTCTGTTTCTGCATGGTGGCCAAGAGCATTCCGTTTTTCAGGCATGTTCAGGGTCAATACGCCGATTTCACCTTGTTCTTCATAAAGAATTGAATCGTAATTCATTGCTGTTCTCCTTTTCGTTAAATCAAAAATGTTAGGTAGAGCCCTTTGGGTTGGGACCGGGGCTTTCGGGACATAATAATTTTTTCACCCATCTATAACCTAAGACCTAAAGTCACGAAAACAATGCAAAACCAGTGCCAGGAAACAAACAAATGTTCTGAAAGCCGATGTCTACATGGTTTAATTCACTCTCTGGACAGTGAATCGGCTATTGTTAAGATGCTTTGGTGACTGGTCTCAAAATATGAATGCATCGGTTTTTGGGAAGGCAGGCATAGCTTGATGCGTTTTTGCACCTTGCGGCATTTTTGCAGTGGATAAGCGCTGGTGTCATTGCACATGTCAGAGATCCTTATTTGTTGATCCTATTGAAATTATTCGGTTGAATTATTATTGGCATGCTCTTTGCTTTGACGATAATGTTGCAGCAAACCCATTGATTATAATGCGTGATGGGGTGGATACGCAGGGGTCTTTTACTGAGCCATCTCGAAAGTAATAGGTAGTATTATGTCCGAAGCCTTAATTTTATTCCAACCCATGGGAAGACGCGTTGCGGTCGATAAAAAGTACAGTTTGTTGACGATGGCCGAACAAAACGGTGTCGGGATCGAAGCGACCTGCGGCGGCAAGGGGCTTTGCGGCAGCTGCAAGGTTCAGGTGCAGGGAAAAGTGTCTCCGCTTGAGAAAGAGGAGGCCGATTATCTGGGGCCGGATGCAAAGAAGGGATATCGGCTGGCGTGCCAGACCAGAGCCCTTGAAGGGGTCAAGGTATGGGTGCCGGAAAACAGCCGTCTTCACAAGCAGGTTATACTGACGACCGGTTATGAACACGAAATGAATTTCGATCCGGAAATCTGCGTATGGGAGTTGTCGGTTCCGTTAAAAGATACGGAAAAAACCGATCAACTGCATGAACGGATCCTTGAAAAATTAAACAAGGCAGCACAGATAGGTTCTGATTTCCAATGGCATCTGCCGTCGGCGCTATTGCAGGGGGTGGATGAGAAATTACACAAATCTGACGGCAGGGTAAGTGTCGTCACAACAATGTCGGGTCGCTGTCTGGAGATTATTCCCGGGTGGGATACCGACTGCCTTGGGCTGGCCGTAGATTTGGGCACCACGACCATTGTTGTTTATTTAGTGGATTTAAAGACTGGACGGTCGCTCTCGGTCAAAGCCGGAATGAACCCCCAGGTATCACAGGGGGAAGATGTCATCAGCCGCATCGCGCTGTGTCGTGATCGTCCTGACCGTCTGAAAAAATTAGCCGAATCCGTGCATCAATTCATTACTGAGCTCGCCCAGCAGGCCTGCATGGAAGCCGGGGTTCCTTTCAGGCATATCTTTGAGACGGTCCTGGTGGGCAACACGGCTATGCACCATATTTTTCTGCAGTTGGATCCCTCCGGCCTTGCCCAGGCGCCGTATACCCCTGTGACATCCGACAGTGTTGAGATATCGGCCCTGCCAATAACGCCGGGGTCAGCACCGGAGGCACAGATCCATGTGCTCCCGGTCAAAGCCGGTTTTGTGGGGGCTGATACCGTGGCAGCTGTACTGGCCCTGGATGCGGACCAGGTGACGGAGCCCACCCTGATCCTGGATCTGGGCACCAATGGCGAAATTGTCCTGGCAACACCGGAGCGGATGCTGTGTTGTTCCTGTGCCGCGGGTCCCGCTTTTGAAGGCGGGCATATCAAATGGGGGCTGCGGGGAGCGCCCGGGGCGGTTGACCAGGTAAGTGTGTCGGCTGATTCTCTGGTACCCGAGCTGCGGGTGATCGGTGGCGGCTCAGCGTTGGGTATCTGCGGGTCGGGACTGGTTTCGTTGGTCAGTGAACTGGTTAAGGCCGGGGTTGTGACCCCGTCGGGTGGATTTGATCCGGCATGGCGCGGTAAGCATCTGCGAGAAGGAGCGAATGGCTGGGAATATCTTCTGGCAACAAAAGAAAACACAGGCACTGGACAGGATCTGGTGTTGACCCATCAGGATTTGTCCCATCTTCAATTGGCCAAAGCAGCCATTCATGCCGGAATCAGTTTACTTCTTTCAGAAATGGGTATTCCGAGTGTGGAAAAGGTGCTGCTGGCAGGCGCATTTGGTAATTATCTGGATCCTGGGGCTGCGTGTGGTATCAATATGTTCCCCGGTGTTGTCGTGGAGAATATCACCAGCGTGGGCAATGCCGCCGGCGCCGGAGCGCTTTCGGCACTTATCAGCCGTTCACAGCGCAAACGGGCACAAACTATTGCCCGTCGAATGGATTATCTGGAACTGGCGACGCATCCAAAGTTCAATGAAACCTTTGTAATGTCCATGGCTTTTTCAGAACGTGGAGATGATTGATGGGCAAGGAAATGACTTCTTCCAAAAGCGAAAATCAGGGCCGTGTGCCGTTTCATATCATCAGTGGATTTCTTGGCGTTGGCAAAACCACGGCTATTTTGCATCTGCTCGAGCGTCTCGGGGAAAAAGAAAATGTTGTGGTGCTCATCAACGAATGGGGGCAAATCGGTCTGGATGCGGATGTTATTGGATCTGAGCACCCCACGCTTGCTGTGCGGGAGATCAGTGGGGGTTGTATCTGCTGTACGGCAGCGGCGGCCCTGCACCAGACAGTGGCCGATGTTTTAACTGACCTCAAGCCGGACCGCATTATTATTGAGCCCAGCGGCGTGGCCAAATCTGGGGAAATAATGGACTGCCTGCAGTCCCCGGAGCTGGCTGACCGGTTGGACATGCGTCCCGTGATTGGATTGGTGGACCCGGTGCTGTTTCTTCAGCCTGCCATGATGAAAATGCCGATCTACCATGATCAGGTGGATGCGGCTGCCATACTGGTGGCCAACCGTTGCGACAAGACAGATCAAGAGACCATTGATGCTTTTCTGGAAAAAGTCTCGGCCATGTATCCCCCCAAAACAGCCGTGCATACGATCCGGTTTGGAAAACTGCCGCTGGAAGTGCTGGCACCGGTTGAAACGACACAAAAAAACAAGACGGTGCCGGTCATAAAGAGTCACATGCATACTGGTCTTGAAACGATGGAAGAATATAAAGAAGCCGGATGGACCTGGCCGGCCGAAATAATTTTTTTCTACAGAGAATTACAGTCTTTTTTCAAGGCGTTAGATAAAACGGCATCTGAAATAGATCTAGAAATGGTGCGGGCGAAAGGGGTGTTTCATACGGATCACGGCTGGTTTTTAATGGAATTTGCTGCAGGTTCTTTTTATCACCGTCAAATCCAGTATCGCGGTCCAAGCCGATGCCAGCTGATAACAAGGGGAGAATCGAGTGAAAAACTACAGACATTAGGCGATTCAATGAATACCTGCTGCAGAACGGGGCAGGTTTTTTTTTAAACAACGAATGAGGTTCATGCATTGAAAGAAAATGAAGTGTTAATTGTAAATTGTCATCAACCCAGAACAAAAGACATCTATGTATTGAAAGGAGAGTAAGTGTGCAAAATAAATTATT